>JBBILP010000020.1:0-12740 GCA_037444885.1 Actinomycetota bacterium
TGGCCTGCGCTGGCAGCCGGCCACGGTGTCTCTCGTGAGGATCGGCCCCTTGGCGGTGGACGGACCTGGACTGGCCACGGGCCTGTTCTTCGCGACGCGGATAGTCCTTCTGGTCGTCGGCACCTCTCTGCTCACGCTGACCACGACTCCGGTCGGCCTGACCGACGCACTGGAGAAGATCCTTCGGCCCCTGTCGCGGCTGGGCTTCCCCTCGGGAGATGTGGCGATGATGCTGACGGTCGCGCTCCGTTTCATTCCGACCACGGCCGAGGAGGCCGAGCGGGTCATACTGGCTCAGACGGCCCGGGGTGCGAGATTCGACCAGGGCGGCCCGCTCACTCGCGCGAGGGCGTACGTGCCTGTTCTGGTTCCGATGTTCGTGGCGCTTTTCCGCCGAGCCGACGAGCTGGCCACGGCGATGGAGGCGCGATGCTACCGCGGCGGCGCCGGGAGGACGCGTCTGATCGAGACGCGGATGACGCACGTCGACTGGCTCGTGCTCGTGCTCGGTAGCTGCGTGATGCTGCTAGTTGCGATCGGAGCGTAGTGTGGAGGACCGCGAACGTCACCGAGACGGCCTGGCGGACGCCACCGTTGTCATGCGGGTCGCCTACCTCGGCACCGGGCTCTCCGGCTTCCAGCGGCAAGAGACCGCGGAGACGGTACAGGGACGTCTTGAGGACGCACTGCGCGTCATCTTGAGGCGCGATGCGGTAACGGTGGGCGCGGGGAGGACGGACGCCGGGGTACACGCGATCGGGCAGACCGTCAGCTTCTCCGTCTCCGAAGGTATGCCCTCACTTGCGGAGCTGCAGCGTTCGCTAGCCGCACTCGTGGGGCCGGACATCACCGTCGTGGCGATCGGCCTAGCGCGCGCGGGGTTCAGCGCAAGGCATGACGCACTCTCGCGGGAGTATCGCTATCGCGTCGTGTGCGGGCGCGTTCCTCCAGTGTTCCTCGCTCCGTATGCATGGTGGGCGAAGAGCGAGTTGGATGTGGACGCCATGTCGCAAGGCGCCCAGCAGCTGCTTGGCGAGCACGATTTCCGATCGTTCTGCGTAGCGGAGAGCGCCGAGGGGCAACGCACCATCCGCAGACTGGATCGGCTGGACGTCATGCGTTCTGCGAGCCTTGGAGAGGAGTACATCGAGTTCCTGGTCGAGGGGAACGCGTTCCTGCACTCGATGGTGCGGGTGATCGTGGGGAGTCTGGTGGAGGTTGGCCGCGGCAAGCGTGACCCGAACTGGATCGGCACCGTACTCGCCGCTCGCGACCGCAGTACCGCTGGGCCGACGGCTCCGGCCCACGGGCTTACGCTATGGAGCGTGCGCTATCCCGATGACGTGTGGATCGACCCACCACGATGACGACCCCCGCTCTTCTCGCGATTCCGTTTCTGACGAGCAGGAATGCGTCGGAGCGGGGGGTGGACACGCCCGGTGGCGTTTGTTGACACCCCGGAGGTCGATGGCTATAGTCTAGGGGTTCGTTTCAGGAGCCCCGTGAACTCCGTGGAGTGAACACCCCAACCAACCCATGCTGGAGGACCATTGAAGACCTACCACGCCAAGCCCGGCGAGGTCGAGCGCGAGTGGCTTCTCGTCGACGCCACTGACATGGTGCTCGGCAGGCTTGCCAGCGAGGTCGCGCAGATCCTGAAGGGCAAGCGCAAGCCGCAATACACACCTCACGTCGACACTGGTGACTTCGTCATCGTGGTCAACGCGTCGAAGGTGAGACTCACCGGGAACAAGCTCGCTGACAAGAAGAAGTACCGGCACTCCGGCTACCCAGGGGGTCTGAAGGAGACGCCGATCTCGGTGCTGCTGGAGAAGAGGCCCGCTCGCGTAGTCGAGCAAGCAGTCAAGGGCATGCTGCCCAAGAACACACTGGGCCGGGCCATGTCCAAGAAGCTCAAGGTCTACGCGGGCCCAGATCACCCGCATCAGGCCCAGAAGCCTCGCTCGATCACGCTGGAGGGTTAGTACATGGCAGACGCCAAGGCTGTCTACTACGGAACCGGCCGTCGCAAGACCGCCGTAGCGCGGGTTCGCCTAGTGCCCGGTTCAGGCGCGATGACTGTCAACGGCAAGTCGTTCGACGACTATTTCGTGCGCGCGGCGCTCAAGTCGTTCGTCGAGCAGCCGTTCAAGGTCACCGACACGGTGGCCAAGTTCGATGTGATCGCATCGATTCACGGCGGTGGCGTTTCCAGCCAGGCGGGGGCGCTGCGGCACGGTATCGCGCGTGCGATGCTGGAGGCAGGCGACGACTATAGGGCTGAACTCAAGCGAGCCGGGCTTCTGCGACGCGATCCTCGAATGGTCGAGCGCAAGAAGTACGGACTGAAGAAGGCCCGCAAGCGCCCGCAGTTCTCGAAGCGCTAGCGGGATCGCTGTCCCAGGTCTTGGCGGAGCCCGCCCCATCGGGCGGGCTCCGTTCATCGAGGGGGCGAGATGCGCCGTCAAGCACGCTCATCGGGGCATGAGATGACGCGCTGGTGCTACGCGCAGTCGCCAGGGGAATCCCAAGGGAGATCATGATGACTCGTCTCTTCGGCACTGATGGCGTCCGTGGGATCGCCAACGCTGAACTGGATCCCGAGCTGGCCTTCCGCCTCGGAGAAGCCGCCGGTCACTTCCTCGGTGAAGGCGGAAAGGGTCGCATCGTCGTAGGCAAGGACACTCGGCGCTCAGGCGACATGCTCGAAGCGGCGCTCGTGGCGGGGATATGCTCCGGCGGGGCTGATGCTCTCGCGTGCGGAGTTGTCCCGACTCCGGCGGTCGCCTTCATGACTCGAGAGCTCGAGGCTGACGGCGGAGTCGTGATTTCGGCATCCCACAACCCGGCGGAGTACAACGGGATCAAGTTCTTCAGCCGAGAGGGACTGAAGCTCCCCGACGAGCTGGAGGACGAGATCGCCAAGTTCGTGGACTCGGAGCGCGACTGGGCACGCCCCACCGGGGCCGAGGTCGGACGGGTCGTGTCGGTCCCGAACGCACGCGATGCGTATGTGGCTCACGCGGTGGACACGGTGGATGTCGACCTGGTCGGGCTGACCATCGCGGTCGATTGCGGGCACGGCGCCGCGTCAGAGGCTACGCCGGACGCGCTGCGGCAGCTGGGCGCGAAGGTCATCCAGCTGAACTGCGACTGGAACGGGATGGACATCAACCGGGATTGTGGCTCCACGCATCTTGAGGCGCTGCAAGATGTCGTACGTACGCACGAGGTGGATCTCGGCATAGCCCACGACGGGGACGCAGATCGAGTGGTGGCGGTCGACGAGATGGGGGTAGAAGCCGATGGGGACGTCATCATGGCGGTCTGTGCGGCTCACCTCCAAGAGAGCGGTCGCCTGGAGAACGACACCGTCGTGACCACTGTCATGAGCAACCTGGGTTTCGAGGTAGCCATGCGTGAGCGGGGTATCACGGTTATCAAGACGAGGGTGGGAGACCGATACGTGCTCGATCAACTGATAGCCTCGGGCGCTACTCTCGGCGGCGAGCAGTCCGGCCACATCATCTTCATGGAGCACAACTCGACCGGCGACGGCCTGGTCACGGCGTTGCAGCTGGCCGCGGCGATGCGTGAGGCGGGACGTCCGCTATCGGAATTGCGGAGAGTCATGAGGCGTTTTCCGCAGGTGCTGCTGAACGTACCCGTCGCCGATAAGGCACGTCTGGGCGCCAGTGCCGCGATATCACATGCCGTTCACGAGGCGGAGGCAAGACTCGGTGACCGCGGGCGGGTGCTCGTCAGAGCGTCGGGCACCGAGCCGGTGGTGCGAGTCATGGCTGAGGCCGACGAGGCGGAGACCGCCCAGACCGTGGTGGACGCGATCGCCGACGTGGTTCGATCGGAGCTCGACTAAGCTTCGAAGCTGTGTCGAAGCCGTTGTCTTAAGCCGGACGCGCGGCTGGTACACTCTACCCGTCCCAGTCAGAAAGGTGCGCGACGAATGTGCGGGATAGTCGGTTACGTCGGGACAGCCAGGGCGTCGGATGTCCTGCTCACTGGTCTGGCTCGGCTCGAATACCGGGGATACGATTCCGCGGGTATCGCGGTGTACCGCGACGGAGACCTGAGTCTCCTTAAGCGGGTCGGTAAGCTGGCGAATCTCACTTCGGCTGTGGAGGGACGGCTTCCCGAGGGCACCGTGGGAATCGGCCACACGCGGTGGGCTACGCACGGTCGGCCGAGCGAGGAGAACGCCCACCCGCACACGGACTGCACCGGCAGGGTGGCCCTGGTGCACAACGGCATCATCGAGAACTACCTCGAGCTGCGTGAAGAGCTGCGCGCCTCCGGCCATGAGTTTCTTTCCGAGACGGACACCGAGGCGATCGCACATCTAGTCGAGGTGTACTACGACGGCAACCTGCGTGACGCCGTCGCTCGGACCGTCAAGCGGTTGCATGGGTCGTACGCGCTGGCGGTGATGCACACGTCCGAGCCGGGAGTCATCGTCGCGGCGCGTTGCGATTCCCCTTTGATCATCGGCGTCGGGGAGGGCGAGAACCTGGTCGCCAGCGACATACCCGCTGTCCTGTCGCATACGAGGGAAGTCCTCGTGCTGAACGATGGCGACGTCGCCGAGGTGACCGCGGCTTCGGTGGGAGTCATCGACGCCGAGGGCACCGACGTGACCCCGGAAAAGCTGCACGTGGCGTGGGACCTCGATGCGGCCGAGAAGGACGGCTTCGAGGACTTCATGCTGAAGGAGATTCACGAGCAGCCGCGCGCCATCCGCGAGACCCTCAGGGGGCGTGTCGGTGACGACGGTGTCGTGAAGCTGAGCGAGCTGGACATGACCGATGACGCGATCCGCGCGATCCGCCGTGTATACATCATCGCGTGCGGCACGTCGTTTCACGCTGGGCTCGTCGCGCAGAATCTCATCGAGGAGTGGGCGCGCATCCCGGTGCACGTGAGGGTCTCAAGCGAGTTCCGCTACAGCGACCCGATAGTCGACGATGACACCCTCGTGGTAGCGATAACGCAGTCCGGCGAGACAGCGGATACGCTTGCGGGCGTACGCGAGGCCAGGGCACGGGGTGCGAAGGTGCTTGCGATCACCAACGTTGTCGGCAGTCGCGTGACTCGCGAGTCGGAGGGCGTCATATACACGCATGCCGGTCCTGAGATAGGGGTTGCCGCGACCAAGACCTTCACCGCGCAGATAGCGGCCCTTTACGTGCTCGCGCTCAAGCTCGCCCAGGCGAAGGGTGCGTTGGCCGAGGACGCAATCCGACACTACTGGGGAGAACTGCTGCGGATACCAGAGGCTGTCGAGCACGTGCTCGCGGATATCGGGCAGATCGAGGAGTGCGCTCGCGAGTACGCGAACGGGTGCTCCTCGCTATTCCTGGGCAGAGGACTTGGCGTGCCGGTCGCGATGGAGGGCGCGCTCAAGCTGAAGGAGATCAGCTACATACATGCCGAGGCCTACCCCGCTGGAGAGATGAAGCACGGTCCGATCGCTCTGATCACACCAGACGTACCGGTGGTCGCCGTGGCGGTTCAGGGGCACACCTACGAGAAGGTCGTCAGCAACATCCAGGAGGTGCGAGCCAGGGGCGCGAACGTCATCGCCGTGGCTACGGCAGGCGATCACGAGATCGCGCATCATGCGGAACATGTTCTTCGCATCCCTGACGTTGCCGAGGAGATGTCGCCCATCCCCGCAGTGGTTCCCCTTCAGCTGCTCGCATACTACATCGCGAAGGCGCGCGGCTGTGACGTCGATCAACCCAGGAACCTGGCGAAGTCAGTTACGGTGGAATGACCGTGATCGCTGGCCTTGGCGTCGACATAGTAGAGATCTACAGGATGGCCGGGGCGCTCGCTCGTCATCCAAGGATGAAGGAACGCTGCTTCTCGGCGGCGGAGAGGGAGTACTGCGAGAAACGCAACCGCCCCGAGGTCCACTACGCCTTGCGCTTCGCGGCGAAGGAAGCGGTTCTCAAAGCGCTCGGCAATGGCTTCTCGGGAATGAAGTTCACAGACGTTGAAGTGGTGAGAGACGAAAGAGGGAAGCCGGCACCCAGGCTTTCCGGACGCGCCGCGGAGCTTGCGGCGAGTCTCGGCGTCGTCGAGCTGCATCTCGCGCTCTCGTACACGCACTCGACTGCGGTCGCCTCGGCGGTGGCGATCACCGAGGCGGGTGCGCCCAGGGCCGCCGAGCGCCGGGCCGACCCGCGTGAGGAGCTCGCGGCCGCGTTCAAGGAAGCACGAAGCATGCTCGACGAGGTGGGTACCGCCGACCCCCGATAACGTCCCGTGCTACCTGGGAGGGGCGCATGATCCATGGGTGGACGACAGCTGAGGCGCTCGCAGCCGAGGAGCGCACGCTGGCCACTCAGCGCGTCGCCCCCATCGACCTGATGAGACGTGCCGGCGCCGCGCTGGCCGCGGAGGTGCGTCGCGTCGCCCCCGACGGTCGCGTTACGGTGGTCGTTGGCAAGGGCAACAACGGTGGCGACGGCTGGGTGGCGGCCCGGAAACTGGCGGGCGGCTGGAGGGACGTCAAGGTGCTCGCGCTTGACGACCCGGACGCATCGCCCGAGGCCGCCCGTATCGCCGCGAGCGAAGCGATCTCGGCCGGCGTGCTGTGGGCCAAGATCACCACGGAGGGGGACGCCGAGCAGGCGATCACAGGCTCCGCGGTTGTCGTTGATGCGCTGTTCGGAGTCGGGCTATCGGGCGCCGCCCGCGAGCCCTATGCCGGCGTCATCTCGGCGATAGCGCGCTCCGGCGTACCGGTGGTCTCGGCGGACATGCCCTCCGGCGTCGAAACGGACACAGGTCGCGTTCTGGGTCCGGCGGTGACGGCAGATGTCACCGTCACCTTCGGGGGGCCGAAGGTGGGCCTACTGATGTACCCCGGCGCCGCGCACGCGGGGGAAGTGGTCGTCGCCGACATCGGACTTGAGCAAGGCGCGGGGTCCGTCGAGATCTGGGGCCGGAGAGAGTACGCGAGCGTTCTTCCGCGTCCGGCGAGAGCGGCACACAAGAGCGAACGCGGTCGCGTGCTCGTGGTAGCCGGCTCCCTGGCGTTCCCGGGAGCCGCGGTTCTTGCCGCATGGGGGGCGCAGCGGATGGGCGCCGGATACGTCACGGTCGCGGTTCCGGAGTCAGCACTACACGCCGTTCACTCCAAGCTGGTCTCGGCGGTCGCGGTCGGATTGCCGGAGAACCCCTCGCACACATTCGCGTCGAGAGCCGAAGAGACGCTGATCGAGCTCTCGGGAGACCACGACGCGGTGGTCGTCGGGCCGGGGCTGACCCTCGCGAGAGGTGCGGTCCTGCTCACCCGCAGGCTGGTGAAGGAGCTGCAAAGACCGCTGGTGATCGACGCCGACGGACTGAACGCCCTGGTCGATGCCACCGACTCTATCGCGCAGCGTGAGGCGGTGACCGTTATCACTCCTCATCCAGGTGAGCTCGGGCGCCTCCTTGGGATGAGCACCGCCGAGGTACAGGCCGACAGGCTGTCTTGCGCGAGCAAGCTCGCGAGTCCACACTGCGCTTGCGTGCTCAAGGGTGCGAGGACCTTGATCAGCGACGGTTCGCGGACAGTCGTGAACATGACGGGAGGCCCGGCTCTCGCCTCGGCGGGAACCGGCGACGTGCTGGCTGGGATGGTGGGCACTCTGCTCGCGCAAGGGGTGGCTCCTCTTGGGGCCGGTGCGCTTGCTGTCTACATCCATGGCCTGGCGGGCGATCTGGCGGCGAGCAAGCTCACGGAGGTCTGCGTTACCGCGGAAGACGTGCCGAATGCGATACCGTACGCGGTGGCCGAGTTGTGCGAAGAGCAAGGCGATCGAGACGACGTCCCGTTCCGGACCATTGGATCAGCCAAGGAGGAGTCCCCGTGGCCCAACTGACCGCCAAAGACATCATGAGTCGCGACCCGGTGACCGTTGCCCCGACCCTTACAGTGAAGGATGCCGCCAGACTGATGGTCGAGCACTCCATCGGCGCCCTTCCTGTGATGAGCGAAGGCGTGCTCGTGGGCCTGGTCACTGAGGGGGATCTGATCATGCAGGATGTGAAGGTCGAGTTCCCTACCTACATCCACCTCCTGGATGGCTTCATCTGGTATCCGCCGGCGGCCGACAGGTTCGAGACCGAGCTCAAGAAGGCCGTAGCCGCCACGGTCGAGCAGGTCATGACCCCCGATCCCGTCACCGTAGAAGCGGACGCCGCCGTCGAGGAGGTAGCCACACTCATGGTGGATAGGGGCGTCAGCAGGGTTCCTGTGATGGAGTCGGGTCGGCTTGTCGGGATCGTGTCGAAGTCCGACATCGTGCGCTCGCTCGTCGCCGAGGAGTGACGGTGACGCCGCTGCGCTCGGCTTGGGTCGAGGTCGACCTAGGCGCGATCGCTCGCAACGTCAGCGCCTTGAAGGCGCTACTGCAGCCCGGCACCATGCTCATGGCTGTGGTCAAGGCGGACGGATACGGTCACGGCGCTGAGGAGGTCGGCAGGGCTGCGCTCTCCTCGGGCGCGGACCGCCTCGGCGTGGCGACGGTAGAGGAGGCCACTCGGCTGCGCGCGGCCGGCATTCTGGCTCCGCTCCAACTGCTCTCGGAGCCACCCATTGCGGCGGCGTCGCTGGTGGTGGAGGAAGCGCTTATCCCCACCGTCTTCACCAGGGCCACCGCTGTGGCGCTGAGTCAGGCCGCCGAGCGAGCGGGCACGAGTATCCCATTCCACCTCAAAGTGGACACGGGCATGAATCGAATCGGCGTGGATGCTCAGGACGCTGCCGAATTCGCGCTGTCCCTGCAGGAGCTTTCAGGGCTTCAGTTGGAGGGAGTGTTCACCCATTTCGCGGCAGCCGAAGTGATAGGGGATTGGGAATTCGAGAGGCAGCTCGAGCGCTTTCAATCGGCCCTCGAAGCTTTGAAGGCGAACCGCGTCGACCCCGGAATCGTGCATGCCGCCAATAGTGCCGCGGCGATCCTGCATCCGGAGAGCCACTTCGGCATGGTCCGCTGCGGCATCTCCGTATACGGACTGCATCCTGGCGAATCGACGCATAGCGCCATCGACCTCGAACCGGCCATGTCGGTCAAGGCCCGCGTAGTGAACGTGAGAAGAATCGGCATGGGGGACGGCGTCTCGTACGGCCATACGTTCAGGGCGGCCGCGCCGACCACCATTGCGACGCTGCCCCTCGGATACGCCGACGGCGTGCACCGAGTGCTCTCCAACAACATGCGGGTTCTGATAGACGGGGAGAGATGTCCGCAGGTCGGCAGAGTGTGCATGGACATGCTCATGGTCGAGGTGCCCAGAGGCACGGAAGTGCGCGTGGGGGACGAGGCGGTTCTGGTTGGCCGACAGGCCGGACAAGAGCTACGCTTGGACGAGCTAGCCGAGGCTGCGGGCACGATCAACTACGAGATGGCCTGCGCTTTCTCCATGAGGCTGGAGCGAGTGTTCCGGTAGGCACTCGGGAAGCGCGTTGCGGCAAGAGCCGGTCTTGCATTTTCTAGCAGGAGGGGGACAGGGGGCGTAGAAATCAACGCTGGGAGTGATCGCCGTGCCGGCGGCGACGCGGACTCCCATGCCGTTCCCCGTTCACCGTGCTCCCTAGGGGGTGTGTGCGTGGATAAGAAGGTCCTGGAGGAGATCCAGACCCACCAGAAGACGGTCACTCACGACTCGTCTTCGCCGTTACAGATCATCCGCGACAAGGAACTGGAAATCGCGGGTAAGGTGCTGGCGGCAAAGAAGCAAGCCGAGGAGATCGTCGCCGACGCCCGCCGAAAGGCGGTCGACGTGGTCGCGAAGGCGGACACGGAAGGCGAAGGTCGGGCAGAGCAGACCGAGCAGAAGCTTATGAAAGAAGCAGGCGGCGAAGCCTTGGCGGTTGGCGATTCAGCAGACGAGGAGATAGCGCGGTTGAAAGACACGATCGCCGCGCGTACCGACAAAGCGGTCGGCTATCTGGTGAAAGCGGTAACGCGCACCTAGCGTCCCTTCAACCCTTCAAGTGACCGGGGGTGGTCACCATGCTCGTCCCAATGGCCAAGATCGAGCTTATCGGGCCGAAGAACCTCTTCTTCGACGTCGTAAGCCTGCTGCACGAACGGGGGACCCTCCATATCGAGGATCTCACCCGCAAGATACAGTCGGGTGAGCTGCCTCTGGACCGAATGGAGGTGTACGCCGAGGAGCAGGAGGAGCGCGAGCGCATGGAGGACATGCTCATCCGTGTGCGCGCGATCCTGAAGGCGCTGCAGTCGCCAACGGCGGGTGTCGAATCGGAACAGCGCCAAGCCGAGTATCAGAGGCTCTGGGCGCTGCACAGCAAGGAGCTCGCGGCCGAGATAGCCTCGGTGATCGCGGAGGTCGAGGACAAGACGTCCGGACTTGCATCGACGCGGACTTCCGTGGAGGCCGAGCTTGCGCTGCTCGGCCGTTACGAACCGATACTTCAGAAGATCCAGCCGCTGGCTCGACAGATCGTCACCACCGGTGCTTTCGAGTCGGTCGCTCTCCTGTTCGAGAGGCGGTACAAGGCCGCCCTCGAGCAGCTTAGGGAGGAACTGGATCGGATCACCCATAAGCAGTGCGAGATCGTAGCGACCGATGTCGATGAGGACACCACCGCCGCGATCGTGGTCTTCTCGAAGACCTACTCCGACGCTGTTCACAAGTTTCTCGCGATGGAGAACGTGAACCAGATTCGTCTGCCGGACGACTTCAGCGAGATGCCCTTCGACGTCGCGTACGACGCGATCAAGGACCGTCGGAAGCACCTGCCCGAGACTCTCGGCGCCGTTCGAGAGGAGCTCGACCAGATGTCGGCCAAGTGGTACCTGCGCTTGTCGACCATCCGCGACGTGCTCATCGACAAGATCGACGAGATAGCGGCTATTCCGAAGTTCGGTCGCACCGAGTACGCGTTTGTGATCACCGGGTGGATGCCCGTGGAAGACGTCGCGGGTTTCCGGAAGGTGCTCGCTTCGAAGTTCAAGGACGAGGTCATCCTCACTCAGACCGAGATTGACGAGCACGAGTTCGCCGAGACTCCGGTGGCCATCAAGAACCCGAAGATACTAAGTCCGTTCCAGAGCCTGCTCGGGGTCTACGGCATACCAAAGTACGGCACTGTGGATCCCACGTGGATGCTGTTCATCTTCTACCCGCTGTTCTTCGGGATGATCGTCGGCGACATCGGGTACGGCCTGATCATGCTCGCAATCGTGCTTTGGCTGCGTTTCTCCAAGCGAGATAACGCGGGCGTACAGCTGGCCACTGCGGTTCTGGGTCCTGCGGCGACGATGGTGGTGGCCTTCGGGTTCCTGTACCAGGAGGCGTTCGGGGACCTGCTCAGTCGCTACCTCGGTTTCGGGAAGTACACCGTCAACATCGGACCCCTCGAGCTGCCCTTCCATAGGGTGTACATGGTCGAGACCTTCATGATCATCGCACTGGCTGTAGGCGTCGTTCACGTCGGCCTCGGACTGGTCGTCGGTGTGATAAACGGCATGAGAACGAAGCACATCAAGCACGTCTGGGAGCGGGGCGGGATGCTCGGCGTGCTTGTCGCCGTGATCATGTTCGGTCTGACAGCGCTGAAGATCGTCGCCGAGACGCTCGGACCGATCGCCCTCGTCCTGCAGGCGGTCGCCGCGCTCCTGTTCGTGTTCGGGTTCGTGTACGCGTTCCGGGGCGGGAGCGTGATGGGCGCGATCGAGTCCATCCTGCAGTTCAGCCAGATAGCGAGCTACATCCGTATCATGGCCGTCGGTCTGGCCGGAGCGATCTTCGCTGACGCGGTGAACGGAATCATCGCCAGCATGGGCAACATCGGTCTCGGAATCCTGGTAGGCCTACTACTCCACGGCCTGAACTTCGTGATCGCGTCATTCAGCCCGACGATCCACGCATTGCGTCTCAACTTCCTCGAGTTCTTCGGGAAGTTCTACGAGGCAGGAAAGCAACAGTACAGTCCGTTCCAGAAAACCGGAGGTGAGAAGGGCGCATGATCAAGACTCGACTCGCAAGGCTCCTTTTCGGGAGCACGTTCTTCACGGTCCTGCTGATGCCGGCCGTGGTGCTGGCGGCCGAGGAGGCAGCCGGGGCGGCCGCGACCAGCCCGTGGCAGGCCGTCGTGGGAAAGGCCATGGGGGCGTCGCTTGCCATCGGTCTGTCCGCTCTGGGCGCCGGTTATGCCCAGGCCAAGATCGGTGCGGCAGGCGCTGGCACACTTGCGGAGCGGCCCGAGGAGCGCATCTGGGTCATCACGCTGGAGGCGCTGCCTGAGATCATCGTTCTGCTCGGCTTCGTGTCGGCGATCATGATTATCGGCATCACCTAGACCTCGGACACGCCACCTCAAGGGGGACCTACATGGCGATAGACGATATCCTCAGAGCCCTCGAGGAACAGGCGCAAGCCGACATCGAGCAGATCCTCGCGGATGCGCGCGCACAGGCCGAGGCGATAATGGCTCAGGCGCGCGATGAAGCGACGGACACCGCGCAGAAGCACGTAGACAACGCCGAGCGCGTCACGCGTGCCAAGGCGGCTCAGACGGTCAACGCCGCAAGACTGGAGAGCAAGAAGCGAGTAGCCGCCGTGAAAGAGGGTGCGGTTCAGGACGTCTTCGTCCAAGCCCAGGAAGCGCTGGAGCGCTTGCGGGAGACGGACGGCTACCCCGCCCTCCTCAAGGCACTGGCCGAGGAAGCTCTAGCGGGCACGGACGCAGGTGCCGC
>JBBILP010000021.1:0-12087 GCA_037444885.1 Actinomycetota bacterium
AAGGTCGCGTACCCTTGCACACGCTGCGCGCGGTCATCGACTACGGCACGGCCGAGGCCGCGACGACCTTTGGTCGTATCGGCGTGAAGGTATGGATCTACCGCGGCGAGAAGCTGCCCGGTCAGGCACTCGCGGAGCTGACAGAGCCCGCGAAGGACCGTCCCGCTCGGCCGCCCCGCGGCCCGAAGCCACGGCGGGATAGCGGCGAGAGGAGCAGATAGATGCTTCTGCCAAAGAGAGTCAAGCATCGCAAGGTGCAGCGAGGGTCCCGCAAGGGACAGGCGAAAGGCGGCACGGCGGTCCAGTTCGGCGACTTCGGACTCAAGGCCCTCGAGCCGGCGTGGATCACCAACCGGCAGATCGAGGCCGCTCGTATCGCGATGACCCGGTACATGAAGCGTGGCGGAAAGGTCTGGATCAACATCTTCCCGGACAAGCCCGTCACCCAGAAGCCCGCCGAGACCCGGATGGGTTCGGGCAAGGGCAATCCCGAGAAGTGGGTGGCTGTCGTCAAGCCGGGCAGGATCATGTTCGAGATCGCCGGCGTTTCCGAGGAGGTCGCGCGCGAAGCTATTCGCCTGGCGGCGGCCAAGTTGCCGATCAAGACCAAGTTCGTCACGAGATCCGACACGGGTGGTGAGTCCTGATGAAGGCGAGTGAGATCCGAGACATGGAAGACTCGGACCTGGTGCAGAAGCTGAAGGACTCGCGCGCCGAGCTCTTCAACCTGCGGTTCCAGTTGGCGACCGGTCAGCTGGACAACCCGGGCCGGATCACGGTGGTCAAGAGGGACATCGCGCGACTGCACACGGAGATGCGGTCACGCGAGATCGAGGCCGCTCGCAACGCGGCCGCGTCGTAAGAGGGTGAAGGGAACAAGATGAGCACCGAGCGCAACAGCCGCAAGACCCGACAGGGCGTCGTCGTGTCGGCGTCGGGCGACAAGACATGCGTCGTGAAGGTCGAGGACCGCAAGAAGCACCCGCTTTACGGCAAGATGATCACCCGCAGCACGAAGTTCCATACGCACGACGAGGAGAACGCGTGCCAAGTTGGAGACACGGTGTTGATCGCCGAGACGCGACCGCTCTCCAAGCTGAAGAGATGGCGGCTTGTCGAGATAGTTGAGAAGGCCAAGTAGCATCGGCCCGGCGACCGCCTTGAAGTCGGTCACGGTACGGAGGACGAGATGATCCAGCAGGAAACACGACTGAAAGTGGCCGACAACTCGGGTGCACGCGAGGTGCTCTGCATCAAGGTTCTGGGCGGTACGCGGCGTCGCTACGCCCGTGTCGGGGACACCATCGTGTGCACGGTCAAGGTTGCGACACCCAACGGTGCGGTCAAGAAGGGTGACGTAGTCAGGGCGGTGGTCGTTCGCACGAAGAAGGAGATGCGCAGGCCGGATGGCAGCTACATCAAGTTCGACGAGAACGCCGCCGTCATCATCGACAACCAGGGCAACCCCCGCGGCACTCGTATCTTCGGCCCGGTAGCACGCGAGCTCAGAGACAGGCGCTACATGAAGATAGTGTCGCTCGCGCCAGAGGTCTTGTAGGAGGCTTTGATGTCGAGATCTATGACCATCCGGAAAGGCGACCGCGTGCGTGTCGTCACCGGCAAGGACAAAGGCAAAGAGGGTCGAGTACTGCTTTCCTACCCTCACAAGGAGCGCATCGTGGTTGAGCGGGTCAACCTGGTCAAGAAGCACACCAGGCCGACGCGGAAGCGACCGCAGGGCGGCATTCTCGAGATAGAGGGAGCGGTGCATGTCAGCAACGTCATGCTGGTGTGTCCCGCGTGCGCCCAACCGACCCGCGTGGGTCGCAGGCGCGAAGAGGGCGTCCGCCTGCGCGTGTGCAAGAAGTGTGGCAAGGACATCGACAAGTAGCGAGACGTCTCGATAGGGACCGCTGTGGGCGGATCCCATCGGCGCCGGGTCGGTAATCCGGCGTGCTACGGACGAAAGGAACGGCGAAGTGGCACCACGCATGAAGGAGAAGTACGTGAAGGAAGTCGTACCCTCTCTGATGGAGAGCATGGGGTACGGCAACGTGAACGAGGTCCCGCGACTCTCCAAGATCGTCGTGAATATGGGCGTGGGTGCGGCCGCTCAGGAGGCCAAGATGCTGGACTCGGCCATCGAAGACCTGAGAATCGTTACGGGGCAGCAGCCCATGGTCACCCGTGCGAAGAAGTCCATCGCCGGGTTCAAGATTCGGCAGGGGATGGCGATCGGAGCCAAAGTCACCCTGCGCGGCGATCGTATGTGGGAGTTCATGGACAGGCTGCTCTCGGCAGCCCTACCGAGGATCCGCGACTTCCGCGGACTGAACCCCGATTCGTTCGATGGCCGAGGAAACTACTCGCTCGGAGTGACTGAGCAGCTTATCTTCGCCGAGATCGACTACGACAAGGTCGATCGCGTTCGTGGCATGGACATCACATTCGTAACGACAGCAAAGACCGACGACGAGGCCAAGGCGCTTCTCGACGCCTTCCGCTTCCCGTTCAAGAGGTAGAAACGAGCGCGCGGGAGCGCGTTCCGCAAGGAGGTTGGCCGTGGCAAAGAAATCGATGATCGCCAAGTCGAAGCGCGCGCCGAAGTTCGCGGTGCGAACCGTGAACCGGTGCATGAGGTGCGGACGTCCGAGAAGCTACTATCGGCATTTCGGACTGTGCCGCATCTGCTTGCGCGAGATGGCGAGCCGGGGCGAGCTGCCCGGCGTCCGCAAGGCGAGCTGGTAGCCGGACGCTACTGGACCCGCCCCGGAAGGCGCATCGGCTAGGGGTCGACGCGAACCGCCGGGGGCCGAGTCATCCAGGACCATAGGAGGAAACCCAATGAGCATGACAGACCCTATCGCCGATATGCTGACCCGCGTTCGCAACGCGAACGCGGCGTTCAAGCCGTCGACGTCTATGCCGTCCTCGACCAAGCTGGTGGAGATCGCGCGAATCCTGAAGCAGGAAGGCTACGTCGAGGACTACCGCGTCGTTCCCGGCGAACCGCAGGCGACGCTTGTGATCGACCTCAAGTACGGACCGAAGAAGGCTCGCACGATCACGGGACTGCGCCGCATCAGCAAGCCAGGCCTTCGCGTGTACGCGAAGAAGGATGAACTTCCGCGCGTTCTCGGCGGGCTTGGAACAGCGGTCATGTCGACCTCAAGGGGCGTCATGACCGACAAGCAGGCGCGCGCCGCGGGCGTCGGCGGCGAAGTAGTCGCGTACATCTGGTAGCGGACGGGACAGGAAAGGAGCACAGCCGTGTCTAGAATCGGCAAGCAGCCCATCCCGGTCCCAGCCGGGGTGGACGTGACGATCGCTGGATCCGAGGTCACGGTCAAGGGACCCAAGGGGACTCTTGCGGCCAGGTTCAGCGATGAGATGGCTATCGTCCTCGAGGAGGGTCAGCTGCACGTTCGGCGCCCAAGCGACGATCGACAGCACAGGTCCCTGCACGGTCTGACGAGGTCGTTGCTGAACAACATGATCGTCGGTGTGTCGGAGGGCTTTCACAAGAACCTCGAGATAGTGGGTGTCGGCTACCGCGCGATCCTGAAGGGGAGCGATCTCGAGCTGGCGCTCGGATACAGCCATCCCGTGGTCATGAAGGCCGAGGAAGGCATCGCCTTCGAGGTCCCCGCCCCGACCAGGGTGACCGTGCGAGGGATCGACAAGCAGCGTGTCGGTCAGATCGCAGCCGAGATCCGGAAGGTGCGCCCACCGGAGCCGTACAAGGGCAAGGGAGTGCGGTACGAGGGCGAGAGAGTCCGCAGGAAGCTCGGGAAGACAGCGAAGTAGCGTGCTCGGGCGGCGACACCGCCGCACGCCCTGGCTCGAATAGCGACGTGAGGAGTAGAAGACGAGATGGATAGACTCAAGGCAAAGGCGGCCGCACTGGCTCGTCGGCACCGCCGAGTCCGTGGCAAAGTCAGGGGCAGCGCGGCCCGTCCGCGACTGTGCGTGACCAGGTCCGGAGTCAACATCTACGCACAGCTGATCGACGACGTCCAAGGCATCACGTTGCTGTCCGCGTCTTCGATCGACCCCGACGTCCGAGGCCAGATCAAGTCCGGCGCGAACATGGAGGCCGCCAAGGCAGTTGGCGAGGCTCTCGGGCGCCGAGCGAAGGAGAGGGGCGTCACCGAGGTAGTGTTCGACCGCGGAGGTCGCCTCTATCACGGGCGGGTCAAGGCGTTGGCGGACGGTGCGCGCAGCGCCGGACTCGAGTTCTAGGAGGAAGACAGAATGGCGCGATACGTTGCACCCGTCTCCGATCTACAGGAGAAGGTCGTCTACATAAATCGTGTGGCCAAGGTCGTGAAGGGTGGCCGCAGGTTCTCACTCACCGCACTCGTCGTTGTCGGTGACGGAGCGGGTCGAGTCGGAGTCGGGATGGGCAAGTCGGCTGAAGTCCCGATAGCCATCAAGAAGGGCGTCGAAGACGCGAAGAAGAACATGTTCAACGTTCCTCTCGCGGGGGCGACCATCCCGCACGAGATTCTCGGCGAGTTCGGAGCGGGCAAGGTACTCCTCAAGCCCGCCGCTCCCGGTACGGGAGTCATAGCCGGCGGACCCGTTCGTGCCCTGATGGAGCTGGCTGGCATTCACGACGTACTGTCGAAGTCACTAGGCACGGACAACGCGATGAATATGATCAAGGCTGCGGCCGACGGCCTGCGTCGCCTCTCCAGTCCTCAGGATGTGGCGCGCCGTCGGGGTCTCAGCGTGAAGCGCGTGTTCGGAGTGGAGGAGTAGCATCGTGACGGCGAAGGCAAAGAGCGCAAAGACGCTCAAGATCACGCAGGTGCGTAGCGCGATCGGCTACCCGGCCGATCAGCGTGCGACCGTGCGCGCACTGGGCTTGAAGCGTATGCACCACACGGTCCAGAAGGTGGACACCCCCGCATTGCGCGGCATGGTGTTCAAGGTCAAGCACCTAGTGCAAGTCGAGGAGCAGTAGCATTCAGGCAGGAAGGCGGGCCACGTGCGGCCCGCACACATGTAGTCTGCTGGCGGCGAGCGGCCAGCGGCGGCCGAGACCGGCTGCGGCGAAGAAGAGGAGTCAATGATGCAGCTTCACGATCTGTTCCCGGCCCCCGGCTCGAGGAAGAGCCGCAAGCGAGTCGGTCGGGGTCATGGCAGCGGGCATGGAGGCCGTGCGGGACGCGGTGACAAGGGTCAGCTATCCCGCGCCGGCGGCGGCAAGGGATCCCGCTTTGAGGGCGGTCAGAATCCGCTGCACCTCCGTTTGCCCAAGCTTCCAGGCTTCAAGAACCGCTTCCGACAGGAGTACGCGATCGTGAACGTCGGTCGTCTTGAGGAGCTGTTTGCGTCCGGCGATACGGTAGACGGCGAGGCGCTTCTGTCCAAGGGCGTCATCAAGAACCTGAATCTACCCGTGAAGGTTCTGGGCGACGGGGAGCTGACCAAGAGCCTCACTGTCCGTGTCGAGAAGTTGTCCGGCTCGGCCCGGGCCAAGATCGAGGCGGTCGGAGGGACGGTCGATACGCTGTGATAACCGCGCTGGCCAACGCGTTCAAGGTTCCCGAACTTCGTCGGAAGATACTGTTCACCCTATTCATCCTGGCCATCTATCGCATCGGCGCGCACGTGCCCGTTCCCGGCGTCGACATTCAGGCGGTCAAAGCAATCGTCGAGGGCCAAGATGCGCTTGGGCTTCTGAACCTGTTCTCCGGCGGCGCACTCGAAGACTTCGCCGTCTTCGCGCTCGGCATTATGCCCTACATCACGGCGTCCATCATCATGCAGCTGCTGCAGGGGGTCATCCCGCAGATCGAGCGATGGGCGAAGGAGGGCGAGACCGGACAGCGCAAGATCACGCAGATTACCCGGTACATGACTCTGGGTATCGGGTTCATGCAGTCCATCGCGTTGCTCGCGCTGTTTGAACAAGCGATCACGCAGGCGGGCGGAGGCGCGCTGGGTCTTATCGGCAGGGCGGTCATCGTGCTGTCTCTGCTGGCCGGCACCGCTCTGGTCATGTGGATGGGCGAACTCATCACTCAGCGGGGCATCGGCAACGGTATGTCGCTGCTGATCTTCGCGAGCATCATCGCGCGCTTCCCAGCGTCAATCGCGCAAACGATCACTCTGGGACGTCCGGAGATGGTTGTGGCCTTGCTCGTGATCTTCCTGTTTGTTGTGGCGGCGATCGTCGTCATGGAGCGGGGCCAGAGGCGAATCCCAGTTCAGTATGCGAAGCGGGTCGTCGGCCGCAAGGTGTATGGCGGAGTCGGGACGTACATTCCGCTCAAGATCAACGGCGCCAATGTCATTCCGATCATCTTCGCCTCGGCGATCTTGTACTTCCCAGCTCAAATAGCCGTCATGACGGGCGTCGAGTGGCTTCAGCGTGTGGGTAACGCGATGACTGTCGGCATTCCGTACTACGTCATCTTCGCGGTGATGGTCGTGTTCTTCACGTACTTCTACACCGCGCTGGTCTTCAATCCCATCGACCTGGCAGACAACCTGCGCAAGAACGGTGGGTTCATACCGGGCGTGCGACCCGGGAAGGCCACGGTCACCTACATAGAGAACGTACTCAACCGCATCACCCTGCCGGGATCGCTATTCCTGGCGGCGATCGCCGTGGCACCGACGGCGCTGTTCCAGGCCGCTCAGGTACCCGTGCTAGATCAGTTCGGTGGGACCTCGGTGCTGATCATGGTAGGTGTGGCCCTCGAGACCATGACGCAACTCGAGAGCCAACTGAAGATGCGCCACTACGAGGGCTTCTTCAAGTAGCGTCTTGCGGCAACGGGACTAGGGCGGATCTCGGGGAGGCTAGCTGATGAACATCGTTCTGCTCGGAGCGCCTGGCGTCGGCAAGGGCACGCAGGCGGCGAGGATTGTGGCGAAGTACGGTTTCCCGCATATCTCCACCGGCGACATACTGCGCAAGGCGGTAGCGGACGGTACTCCATTGGGGCTCGAGGCCAAGCGTTACATGGACGCGGGCGAACTCGTGCCGGACGAGGTTGTCATCGGCCTAGTCGAAGAGCGGCTGACGCAATCAGACACGGACGCCGGGTTCATCCTCGACGGCTTCCCGCGCACCGTGGTACAAGCCGACGCGCTCTCCGAGGCGCTGGCCCGCAACGGCAAGGCGATTGACGCGGCTGTCAGTATCGATGTGGATAGCGACAAGCTGGTTGCTCGGCTCACGTCACGACGTACGTGCCGAGATTGCGGGGCGATTCTCGGACCCGATGCGGATGGCGTGTTGCCCGAAACGTGTCGGACGTGCGGGGGAGAGCTGTATCAGCGCGAGGATGACACGGTGGAAACGGTCACCAACCGACTGTCCGTCTACGAGCGCTCGACCGCGCCCTTGATCGAGTACTACAGGGACAAGGGTCTGTTGCGTGAGATAGACGGCGATAGGCCCGTGGACGAGGTGTTCTCCGACGTGGAAGCCCTAGTCGCAGGGTGAAGGCCTCAGCGTGATCGTCCAGAAGTCCCCAAACGAGCTAGGCACCATGCGTGAGGCGGGACGTATAGCGGCACGGGCGCTGCGCGCGGTGGGGGACGCTGTCAGTGCCGGAGTGTCGACGAGGCAGCTCGACGAGATTGCCGAGACGATCATTCTCGAGGCCGGAGCTGCTCCCGCTTTCAAGGGCTACCACGGCTTTCCCGCGTCGATATGCGCTTCCGTGAACGAGCAGGTGGTCCATGGCATCCCGGGCGCGAGGAAGCTCCAGGACGGCGACATCATATCCATTGACGTGGGGGCGATAGTCGACGGCTACTTCGGCGACTGTGCGGCGACCTTCGCGGTGGGGAACATCGATGCGGAGACGAGTCGGTTGCTCGAGGTCACCCGCGCCGCACTCGAGGCAGGCATCGCGAGATGCCTTCCCACGATGAGGCTGTACGACATATCCAGTGCCGTTCAGAACGTCGCCGAAGGCGCCGGATTCTCGGTGGTGAGGGAGTATGTCGGGCACGGAATAGGCCGCTCGATGCACGAAGACCCCCAGGTTCCCAACTACGGTCAGGCAGGCAGCGGCCCGTCGTTGAGGTCCGGAATGGTCTTCGCCATCGAGCCGATGATCAACGCCGGCGGCTTCGAAGTAGAATCCCTCGGCGATGGTTGGACCGTGGTGACGCGGGATGGCAGTATGTCCGCCCATTTCGAGCACACGGTAGCGGTGACGGAGAACGGTCCGGTAGTTCTCACAGAAGTGTGATTCAGTTCTGGACGTGGGCGGATGCCATGGATATACTACTCATTTGTGACTCTGGGCATCATGGGAGCTAAGCCGTTTGGGCAAGCGTGAAGACTCCATAGAGATGGAAGGCATCGTGGTCGAGCCTTTGCCGAACGCGATGTTCCGCGTGGAGCTGGACAATGGCCACAAGGTGCTTGCCCATATCTCGGGGAAGATGAGGATGCATTACATCCGCATCCTCCCTGGTGACAAGGTAGTGGTCGAGCTCTCGCCCTACGATCTGACGCGCGGACGCATCACCTATCGGTACAAGTAGGGGTTCGTTCGCGAGTGGTGTGGATACGCCCGGAGCCGTGGGTTCCGGGAACTGGAACTTAACCACCTGCGGCTGGGTGTTGAGATAGGTACATAGAGTCGTCGAGAGGGCGATCGATGAAAGTGCGTCCTTCCGTCAAGAAGATGTGCGAGAAGTGCAAAGTGATCCGCCGCCACGGGCGCGTCCTCGTCATATGCGAGAACCCGCGTCACAAGCAGCGGCAGGGTTAGTACTGAAGGGAGCGAGGCGTGGCGCGTATCGCAGGCGTCGACCTTCCGCGTGAGAAGCGCGTTGAGGCCGGCCTGACATATATCTACGGGATCGGGCTGACGACCAGTCAGCGGATTCTGCGCGAGACCGGAATCAGCCCGGACACCCGTGTACGCAACCTGACCGAGGAAGAAGTCGTCAGGCTGCGCGAGTACATCGACCGTAGCGTCAAGGTCGAGGGCGATCTTCGGCGAGAGGTCTCGCAGAACATCAAGCGGCTCATGGAGATCGGCTGCTATCGTGGCCTGCGTCACCGCAGGGGCCTACCGGTGCGGGGGCAGCGTACGCACACCAACGCTCGCACTCGCAAGGGTCCGCGCCGCCAGATAGGCGCGAAGAAGAAGGGCAAGTAGGATGGCAGCCAAGAAGAAGACCGCCAAGACACGTGTGCGCCGAAGCGAGAGGAAGAACATCGCCGTCGGCCAGGCTCACATCAAGAGCACGTTCAACAACACGATAATCACGATCACCGACCCCGCCGGCAACGTCATCTCATGGCAGTCCGCGGGAACCGTCGGATTCAAGGGTTCGCGCAAGTCGACCCCGTTTGCCGCCCAGATGGCGGCCGAGGCGTGCGCGCGCACCGCGCAAGAGCATGGCGTTCGTAAGGTGTCGGTTTTCGTCAAGGGTCCGGGCTCCGGTCGCGAGACGGCTATCCGCTCGCTGCAGGCCGCGGGGCTCGAGATCTCAAGTATCCAGGATTGCACCCCTGTCCCGCACAACGGGTGCCGGCCGCGCAAGCGCCGTCGCGTGTAGTGGTGGGAGGAAGATAGATCAATGGCAAGGTATACCGGGGCGGACTGCAGACTGTGCCGCCGAGAAGGAATCAAGCTGTTCTTGAAGGGCGAACGCTGCTACAAGGACAAGTGCGCCGTCGAGCGGCGCCCATACCCGCCCGGCCAGGCCGGGAAGAAGCGACCGCGTGACTCCGAGTACCGCGTCCAGCTTCGCGAGAAGCAACGTGCGAAGAGGATGTACGGGGTTCTTGAGAAGCAGTTCCGCAGCTACTATGAGCTGGCGAGCCGACAGACCGGCATCACCGGTGAGAATCTGCTCCGCTTGCTCGAGAGCCGCTTGGACAATGTGGTCTACAGGCTAGGCTTCGCGTCCTCGCGCGACGAGGCACGCCAGATGATCAGGCACGGCCACCTAGGGGTCAACGACAAGCGAGTGAACATCCCCTCGTACCGCATACGCCAGGGTGATGTCGTGTCGATCGCGCCGAAGGCGCGTGACCTGACGGTCGTGAAGGCCGCGATCATCACGTCCTCGAAGATCGAGGTGCCGGGTTGGCTGGAAGTTGATGTCGAGAAGCTCGCCGGCAAGGTTCTGTCTCTGCCGCAGCGCGATCAGATCGACGCTCCAGTTCGCGAGCAGCTCATAGTCGAGTTGTACTCCAAGTAGTGGGTCACACGAAGCCAAGGAGGCTCTCTTGATGACCGAGTTCATGAGACCGCAGGTCTCGGTTGATACCGTAGACGAGCGTACCGCTCGCTACGTGGTCGAACCTCTAGAGCGAGGATTCGGATACACGCTGGGTAACTGCATGCGCCGGGTTCTGCTGTCTTCGCTCCAGGGCGCCGCCGCCACCTCGATTCGCATCGAGGGCGTGCAGCACGAGTTTGCGACCATCAAGGGCATCCGTGAAGACGTGACGGACGTCGTGCTCAACGTGAAGGGACTGATCTTTCGCGAGACCGGCATTGGTGCTCCTGACGCCGTGGCGACGCTGTCGGTGTCCGGTCCTGGGAAGGCGACCGGCGCGGACCTGCAAGTGCCGGCGGAGTTCGAGTTAGTGAACCCCGAGCACGTCATCGCCACGCTGGACAAGGGCGGCAAGCTCGAGATGAGCGTTCGGGTCGGCATCGGGCGAGGCTACGTGTCCGCCGACCGCAACAAGCGGACTGAGGACCCGATCGGCGTAATCACCGTCGACTCGTTGTTCAGCCCCGTGTCTCGCTGTACCTACGTAGTCGACAACACGCGTGTCGGGCAGCGCACAGACTACGACAGGTTGACGCTTGAGATCGAGACCAACGGCGCAATCGAGCCGGCCGATGCCGTGGCTCGCGCCGCGCGTATCCTCAACGAGCACATGTCGCTGTTCATGGAACAGGCCGCGACCGCTCTTCCCGAGGACGGCATCTTCACTGCGATGTTGGACGAGGGCGACAGCGTCCTCGAGACTCCCATCGAGGAGTTGGATCTCTCGGTCCGTTCGTACAACTGCCTCAAGAGGCAGGGCGTCAACACCATCGGTCAGTTGGCTGAGTGCTCAGAAGCTGACCTGCTCAACATCCGCAACTTCGGCGCGAAGTCCATCGAAGAGGTCAAGGACAAGCTCCAGCAAATAGGCCTCGCGCTTAAGGGCTAGAACGGGAGACTACCGAAGATGAGGCACCTGAAGGCGGGTCGCAAGCTCGGCACTGACGCGAGCCACTCGAAGGCGATGCTGCGCAGTCTGGCGATAGCGCTGTTCGCGAACGAGCGCATCAAGACCACCGAGGCTCGCGCCAAGGAGGTACGCTCTCTCGTCGAGCGCATCATCGGCTGGGGAAAGCGCGGCGATGTTCACTCGCGCCGCCTGGCCATCGCTGCCCTGGGTGGGAACCCCAAGGTCGGTGAGAATGAGATCGTACACAAGGTGTTCGCCGATATCGCTCCCAGATTCGAGGGAAGGGACGGCGGCTACACGAGGATTCTGAAGCTCGGTCCTCGCAAGGGGGACTCGGCACCGATGGTCATCCTCGAACTGGTCGACTGAGAGGCCGCGGCCGTCAGCGCGACCAGCGCGCCAGCAACAGCGAGGGCCTTGCGGACGTGCAAGGCCCTCTTTGGTAGTCAGGGACGGAGGCGCCTCGTGCGATGATCGAACTCCGCGCTGTCAGCTACACCTACGGCTCGCCCCAAGATAGCCGAGAGGCGCTGAAGGAAGTCAGCGCAACCGTCGCCCCCGGAGAGATCGTGGCTCTGCTCGGTCACAACGGGTCGGGCAAGTCCACGCTCGGGTTGATCGCTGCCGGGCTTGCGCTTCCCACGAAAGGCGAGGTACTGGTCGGAGGGATTCCCACGCATGACGCCGAGCGCGCATGGGAGCTGAGGTCGGCGGTCGGCATCGTCTTCCAGAATCCGGACAACCAGATCGTGGGCACCATCGTTGAGGAAGACGTGGCGTTCGGCCCGGAGAACCTCGGTGTTCCTTCCGCCGAGTTGCGGCGGCGGGTCGACGACGCGCTCGGAGTCGTCGGACTCACCGGACTGGAGCGCCGGGAACCCCATCTGTTGTCGGAAGGGCAG
>JBBILP010000022.1:0-12056 GCA_037444885.1 Actinomycetota bacterium
GTACGGCGACCTCGACCCGACGCCCCTTCTCGCCGGCTTCTTCTTCCTGTTCTTCGGAATGTGCATCGGCGACGCGGGGTACGGCCTGGTGCTCATGGTCGCTGCGTGGTACATCAAGCGCCACCTTGACGTGGCCGCGGGGGTTCGCAGGTTCATGGACCTACTGATCGCCGGGGGAATATCCTCGATAATCGTGGGCATCCTCACCCGCTCGTACTTCGCGCTGACGGCCGAGCAGCTGCCCGAGTTCATGAGGTACAAGCCACTGTTCGATCTTCCTCAAGAGATACTCAACCTGCTTATCTTCTCGATCGTGCTCGGGGTGATCCATGTACTGTTCGGCGTGGGCATCAACATGTACCGACTCGCTCGCGCTGGCGACTACGAATCGCTCGTGCTCGACGATGGGTCAACGCTTCTCTTCCTCGCTTCCGTGGCGGCTGCGGTCGTATTCGGAGAGCACGCGCTGCCGATCATCGTCTCGGGCATAACCGTCGCCACGATCGCGAAGGGCCGAGTGCACTCCGCCCCGATGAAGCCGCAGGCAGCCGCGTGGGATCGAGGGCTGGGTTGGGCGTGGGCGATCTTCGCGATCCTCTTCGTGGAGCTGGCCGCCTTCGGCTTGGGCTCCGGTCTCGCATGGCCGTTCGTAGCTGCGACGACAGTGGGCATCGCGGCATCCAAAGGGGTGCGTGCGACAGTCGTCGGGGCGCTCTCCGGACTGTATGAGCTGTACGGGATGACCGGCTACCTCTCGGACTTCCTGTCGTACTCACGGCTCGCGGCGCTCGGGCTTGCGAGCCTGCTCGTCGGGAACGTCATGAACATCCTCGCGACCCTTGTCGGCTCGGCGGGCGCGATCTGGTGGATCGCCGGAGCGCTGATCTTGATAGTCGGGCACACGTTCAACGTGGTCATCAACCTACTCGGGGCGTTCGTTCACCCGACGCGCCTGCAGTTCGTGGAGTTCTTCAGCAAGTTCTACGAGGGCGGGGGAGAGAACTTCTCGCCCTTCGCCGTGCGTGCACAGTCGGTTGTGCTCCACCCCGACCAGGGTGGGCAGGAAGGAGGATCGTTCCGTGACTGAAGTGATCTGGGGACTGCCCGGCATCGCATGGGCGTACCTGGGCGCCGCTGTAGCGGCCATCGGCGGAGGGGTGGGTTCGGCGATCGGCATCGCGATCATCAGCAACGTGACAACGGGCGTGGTGACCGAAGAGCCTGACAAGTTCGGCAAGATACTGCCGCTCACCGCCATGCCCGGCACGCAGGGTGTCTACGGTTTCATCTCCGCGCTGCTGGTGTTGATCTTCTTCGGGATGTTCGCCGACCCGAACCCGAAGATGGAGGCCATCATCGGGTTCCGTGTCTTTCTGTCCTGCCTACCGGTCTGTTTCGTGTGTCTTGGATCGGGCATCTACCAGGGCGTTGCGGCCATCGGAGCGGCGGGCATGGTTGCCAGGCGCGATTCCGATGCCGGACGGGCTCTGATCTTCCCGGCTCTAGTCGAGACGTACGCCGTGTTCTCGCTCATCGTGACCATCCTGCTGCTTCTCGTGGCCCAGCAGGCGTCGGGGCTGTAGGTCATGGCACTCGCGGATATTCTGCAGCGCATAGCCGCGGATTCGCGCGAAGAGGCCAACGCACTCCTGGCGCAGGGCGAGGCGGAGGCCGAGCGAACACTCCATGATGCCCGGGTCGCCGCTGAACGCCTCAAGCAAGAGACGCTCAAGACCGAGGTCGAGGCCGCCGAGATGGAGGCCGCGACGCGACTGGCGAGTGCCAGACTGCGCGCGCGCGACCGAGCCGTCGCTGAACGCAGGGCCCTGGTGGAGCGGGTACTCACGCTCGTTCGGGAGCGCATGACCGCACTACCGGACGCGGAGTACGCGAAGCTGCTCGCGCGAGGCGTCTCCGCCGTGGCAAGGGGCGGCGAGAAGGTGCTGATCGGCGGCGATGATGCTTCACGGCTGCGCTCCGGTCTCGCCGAAGCGCTCGCCGCATGCGGGGTTTCGGGCGTTACGGTCTCCGACGAGCCGGCGGACGTCGCGCAAGGGGTTGTGGTGATCGGGGACCGAGTCCGTGCGGAGGTGTCCCCAGCGGCCATGATCGAGGCGCGGCGAGAGGAGCTCACGTTGAGCATCGCCGAGATACTCTTCGGGGAGAAGGACGAGTAGCCGCTTGAAGAGACGCGGACACATATCTGACGCCATTCGCTACGGATACGCCGTTGGCCGGATACGGGTGCTCGAGACTCGGCTACTGAGCCGAGCGACGATGGAGCGGCTTCTCGACGCGCCGACCTTCCACGACCAGAAGCGGGTGCTCTCGGAGTCCGCCTACGGAGGAGCGCTTGAGCGGGCGGAGACACCCGAGGACGTCGATGCGGCCCTCGATGAGTCCCGTGCCGAGCTGTTCGGCTACTTCCTGGAACGGGCGAACCTCCCGGACGAGTTCGTCGCGATGTTCAAGTCGCAGATCGACTTCGCGAACCTGAAGGCGGTCTTGCGCTCGAAGGCGCTGGGCATTCCCGCCGACGAGATGTTTGACGAACTCGGCCAGCTGACCGCCGCGGACTTCGAGGACGTGGCTTCACTGCCGGAGCCCATCAAGAACGCAGCGGTGGCGGTGTTCGGCGCCTCCGGCGAGCAGAGCGATGTCGCCGACCTGGCCGACATCGATCCGATAGTCGATGTCGCGTCCTACGCCGAGATGGTCCGGCTCGCCGAGGTCTCGCGCAACCGGTTCGTTCGGGACCTCGCGTCGTTGATGGTGGATCTCGGCAACGTGAAGGTCCTGCTTCGGGCTAGGCTGAAAGACCTACCGGTGACGTCGGCGGAGCGCATGCTGGTCGAAGGCGGGCAGATTCCCGTGCGCCAACTGCTGGACACCTACAGGTTGCCCCTGAGGGATTTTGCCGAGAGGGTAACCTCCAGGCCGCCGCTCAGCGGAATGGACGCCGAGGCCCTGATCGATCCGGAGCGGTTCGACGTTCTGGCCGACGAGAGGCTTGGCGAGTACCTGATGGCGGCTCGCCGGGTGGCCGCCGGTCCCGAGCCGGTCGTCGCCTACCTGATGGAGCGTCAGTCTGAGATGACGGCGTTGCGAACGCTCCTGATAGGCAAGCTGTCGGGGCTCACAGCGGATGCCATGCGCTCGAGGCTCAGGGGAGCGCTGACGTGAGGGCGCGGCAATGAAGCTGGCAGTGATCGGGGACTCCACTACGGTGGCTGGATTCAGACCGCTCGGTTTCGAGGTCTTCCCCGTCGCGCAGCCGGAAGAGGCCCGGGGCTTGTGGGCGCAGGTCAAGGGAGGGGACTACGCCGTGGTATTCGTGACCGAAGCGGTCGCGGACACCCTCGGTTCCCTGCTGGCCGAGGTCGCCGATCTGCCCACGCCGGCCATCACGGTGATTCCCGGAGTCGGGAGCAGGGGTGGAGTCGGGCAGGCGAAGATCGACAAGGCCGTGGAGCGTGCTCTCGGCACGACCGCGTTGATCCGAGAAGAGGAAAGCTGATGGAGCAAGGCAGGATCGTGAAGGTAGCCGGCCCTTTGGTCATCGTCGAGGGGCTTGTGCGCTCGAAGATGTATGACTTGGTGCGCGTCGGCGCCGAGGGACTCATGGGCGAGATCATCGAGATGCGCGGCAATCGATGCTCCGTGCAGGTGTACGAGGAGACCGAGGGCCTCGGCCCTGGCGATCCGGTCGAGTCTACGGGCGCACCGCTTTCGGTTGAACTCGGCCCCGGCATGATCGGTGCGGTGTACGACGGTGTCCAGCGCCCGCTCGACGTCCTCGAGCGCACATCCGGCTCGTTCCTCGCCAGAGGGGTGACCGCTCCCGGACTGGACAGGGAGAAGCAGTGGGTCTTCGCCCCATCTGTCGCTGCCGAGACTCGCGTGGAGGCCGGAGACGTTCTCGGCATCGTGCAGGAGAACGAGGTCATAGCGCATCAGATCATGGTGCCGTTCGGAGTGCGCGGCACGCTCGAGTCGATCGAGGTCGGCAGCTTCACGGTCACCGACACGATCGGGCGCGTGCGCGCCGACGACGGCACGACCGTCGACCTCACGCTGATGCAGCGGTGGCCTGTGCGAGTCCCTCGCCCGTATCGCCGCAAGGTCTCGGCGAGCGAACCGCTCGTCACCGGAACTCGGGTCATCGACACGTTCTTCCCGATGGTGAAGGGCGGCGTCGCCTGCATCCCGGGGCCGTTCGGGGCGGGAAAGACCGTCACGCAGCACCAGATCGCGAAGTGGTCCAACGCCCAAGTCGTCATCTTCATCGGGTGCGGCGAGCGTGGTAACGAGATGACAGACGTGCTGATGGAGTTCCCGGAGTTGGTCGACCCGTATTCGGGCCAGCCGCTTATGAAGCGCACGGTGCTTGTGGCCAACACGTCGAACATGCCGGTCGCCGCCCGCGAAGCGAGCGTGTACACGGGAATCACGATGGCCGAGTACTTCCGCGACATGGGTTACGACGTCGTCTTGCAGGCCGACTCCACCTCGCGCTGGGCAGAGGCGATGCGCGAGATATCGGGTCGACTCGAGGAGATGCCGGGCGAGGAGGGCTTTCCCGCCTACCTCGGCACCAAGCTCGCGGCGTTCTACGAACGAGCGGGCAAGGTCGAGTGTCTCGGAGCGGAGTCGGGGGAGGCGCGTACGGGCTCGGTGAGCGTCGTAGGCTCGGTGTCGCCGCCAGGTGGCGACCTGTCGGAGCCGGTCGTTCAGAATACGCTCCGGGTCGTGAAAGTCTTCTGGGCACTCGAGGACCGCTTGGCTTACGAGCGGCACTTCCCGTCGATCAACTGGCTTGTGTCCTACTCGCTGTATCTGGACAAGGTCACGCCTCACTGGAGCGAGCATGTGGACGAATCCTATCGCGCGCGGCGCGACGAGTGCATGGCGATCTTGCAGCGCGAAAGCGAGCTTGCCGAGATCGCGCGACTGGTGGGCGTAGAAGCGCTCTCTTCCGAAGAGCAGGTACTCATGGAGACGGCGAAGTCCATTCGCGAAGACTTCCTGCAGCAGAACGCGTTCCGCGACGACGACCAGTTCACCTCGCTGGACAAGCAAGACCGTCTGCTGCGGATCGTGCTGCGCTTCCACGAGAAGGCGCTCGAAGCTCTCGGCAAGGGCGCGTCGCTCAAGGAGATTCTCGCGGCGCCGGTGAGGGACAAGATCGCGCGGGCGAAGTACGCGACCGAGAACGAGGACGGGATGTTCAAGGAGATCGTGTCGGACATAGACACGCAGGTAGCCGCAGACGAGATGGCTGCCGAGGGCGTTGCGGGAGGTGTGCACTAGGTGGAACGCGAGTACATGACAACGCGCGATATCGTCGGCCCGCTGCTGCTCGTCGAGGACGTAGCTGGAGTCACGTACGGCGAGCTCGTCGAACTCGAATTCCCGAACGGCACCCGGTCGCTCGGCAACGTACTGGAGGTCAACGAAGACGTGGCGCTCGTCCAAGCGTTCGAGGGGACGCGCGGCTCGAATCCCGCCGACACGAAGGTGCGCTTTCTCGGCCGAGGGCTTGAGATCGGCGTTTCTCGCGACATGCTCGGCCGCGTGTTCGACGGCCTTGGGCGGCCGCGTGACGGTGGACCGGAGATCATCCCCGAGAAGCGGATGTCGATCCACGGCAACGCGATCAACCCGACCGCCCGCGACTTCCCGGACGACTTCATTCAGACAGGCGTCAGCTCCATCGACGGGCTGAACCCCCTCGTGCGTGGACAGAAGCTCCCAATCTTCTCCGGCTCAGGCCTACCGCACAACCAACTCGCCGCGCAGATCGCGCGCCAGGCAGCGGTACTTGCGCGCAGCGAGGATCCCGGGGTGGTCGGCGACAAGCTCGAGGGCGAGTTCGCGGTGGTCTTCGCCGCCATGGGCATCACGTTCGAGGACTCGGATTTCTTCATGAACGAGTTCCGCTCGACGGCGGCGATCGAGCGCGCGGTACTGTTCGTGAACCTCGCCGACGACCCGGCGGTCGAGCGTATCGCGACTCCGAGGATGGCGCTTACCGCCGCCGAGTACCTAGCCTTCGAGTGCAACATGCACGTGCTCGTCATCCTCACCGACATGACGTACTACTGCGAAGCGCTCCGTGAGGTCTCGGCGGCTCGAAAAGAGGTCCCAGGCCGAAGGGGGTACCCCGGGTATCTCTACACCGACCTCGCCTCGATCTATGAGCGCGCCGGTCGCGTGAAGGGTCGCACGGGCAGCATCACTCAGATACCGATCCTGTCCATGCCCGAGGACGACAAGACCCATCCGATTCCGGATCTGACCGGCTACATCACGGAGGGCCAGATCATCCTGGACCGCAACCTGCACCGGCGCGGCGTCTATCCTCCAGCCGCCGTTCTGCCTTCGCTCTCGCGGCTCAAGCAGAAGGGTATCGGCCCGGGCAAGACGCGCGAGGACCACGCCGACCTCTCCAACCAGCTGTTCGGGTCGTATGCGCGAGGCGTGCAAGCGAAGGAGCTGGCCGTGATCCTCGGCGAGGCCGCGCTCTCAGACGCCGACAAGGCGTTCGTCGCGTTCGCCGATGCGTTCGAGAACCGCTTCATCCGGCAGGGCGAACGCGAGGAGCGCAGCGTGGCCGATACCCTGGCGATAGGCTGGGAGCTCGTGGCCGGTCTGCCGAGAGCGGAAGTCAAGCGTATCAAGGACGAGTACATCGAGAAGTACATGCCGAAGGCCGTCGAGGCAGGTGCGTGAGCAGCCCTCTGTGGATAGTCGTGATCACGCTCATTGTGGCGCTCGTCGCGCTGCAGGTCGTCGGCGTGCGCGCGCTCAAGGCTTGGGGTGTCAGCCCTAGTCGGGCTGTCATCGCGATACGCGCGGCCAACGTCGTCGCGGCTGTTGCCGCCGTGGTGTACGCATACGTGAGGATGAGCTAGGCATGCCGATGCTGCGCGTCAATCCGAACCGCATGGAGCTCATGAAGCTTCGCCGCCGCACGCAGGTGGCGCAGCGCGGCCACAAGCTGCTCAAGGACAAGCTCGACGAGTTGATGAAGGAGTTTCTCGCACGCATCGGTGAGAACCGTCGGATGCGCACACAGGTCGAGCGCGAGCTTCTGGCCGCCTACGGATTCATGGCGATGGCTCGTGCCGAGGCCGGCAGGGCTCACTTCGCGCAGGCGGTGTCCTCTGGGCATCCGGTCGATCTGGTCGAGGTGACCCATCGGAATCTGATGAGCGTGAGTATCCCGCAGTTCGCGCTCCGCGAGATTCCTACGCCGGGCGACTACTCGTTGATGACCACGCCCGTGGTCCTTGACACGTCGCTCGAGAAGCTGGCGAACGTGGTGCCGCTGCTGCTCGAACTCGCCGAGCGCGAGAAGGTGATCGAGCTCATCGCCGCCGAGATCGAGCGGACCCGCCGGCGCGTCAACGCCCTCGAACACGTTCTCATCCCTCAGCTGCTGGAGACCATCCGCTCGATCAAGATGAAGCTTGAGGAGGCCGAGCGCGGCAACCTCACCCGCCTGATGAAGGTCAAGGACATCATCGCCGCCCAGGAAGAGCGGGACCGAGAGCGCTAGGGTCCCGCCGAGCATGGCCGCAGTGTGACCTTCGTCACTCGCGAGCGAAGTTCGTGACACCAACCCTCAAGTGCGCAAAGAGCGCTCCCGATAACTCGCATTAAGGGGCTTGAAGAAGCCTCAAAGCGAACTGGCTCCCTCTCGGTGGCGCCCCTCCACGCGGGAGCCAGTTCCATCCTGGGCCTCGGCGACAAGAAGCCGGGGCCCTGGACGTTGTATGGCTCACTCGTGCGATGGCGTGTTCGATGGCGTGTTTGGGGAACGGGGTCTTGTCGGTGCGACACCGACTCGGCGTCTCGGCGAGGCGCCTCGCGCGCCGATGCAGGCCCTAGGCAGTCTGGCCGGTGAACTCGAACGAGCTGATCAACAGCGGCGACACCCAGATCGCACCCAACTCTCCGCCGATGCACACGCTCTCGTTTCCGACGCCCTGTACCGCCGCGAGTGCATCCACCGCGCTCTGAGTGAAGCGCAGGTTCTTGACCGGACTCGATAGCCGACCCTTCTCGATCAGGAATGTCCCGTCGCGCGTCATGCCTGTTAGCACGGCGCGCATCGGCTCCTCCACGTTCACGTAGTGGAATCGCGTTACGTAGACGCCGTACGTCACCAAAGACAACAGCTCGTCGATCGCGGCAGTGCCCGGCGCGAGCACCAGGTTCAGCGGAAGCGGACCGAACGAGTTCGGCGCGGGCAGGGCATGACCGGTGTTGGGTAACCCGGCCTGCGCGGCCCAGTACGAATCGGTCACCGGCTGCCTGATGACGCCGCTCTCAACCAGGGCGACTCGCTGCTTGGGAACCCCCTCGTAGTCGAAGGTAAGGCCGAATGCCGTGGGCGCGAGCGCGTCGTCGACTATCGTGACTTGCTCGGACAACAACTTCTCGCCGGAGTGGCCAGACATGAACGAGCGCCCTTCGTGCACAGCCTTGGCGGAGAAGCCGGCGTACGACAGCATGCCGACGATGTCGGCGACCGCCTCGGGGGCTAGCACCACGGCGTACTTGCCGGGAGCGAGGTCCACGGGTCGGGCGGAGCGCTCGGCCAGAGTGGCCGCTTGATCGCCGAGCGCCTCGGCGGCGAGCTTCGCGGAGTCGGCCTCGGCGAAAGAGGCCCAGCCCGACCCGGAGTCGGGACCCATGGAAAGCACGGTCGCCGAGACCTCGGTTACCTCGGCCGCGGAATCGATGCCCTTGGAGTTCGCTACGGCCACCGCCGAGTCGTGCGTCTCGACCTTGCCCGCTGCCGAGAGACCGCGCGTCGCCGACTGCTCGATCATCGCCGACGCGGCGCGGGCGCGCGCCGGCGGGTCGAACGAGCGCGTCGCTGCGTACGCGCTCTGGCGCGCCTCGAGCTGTGAGGGCAGCGGCAGTCCGGGGAAGTCGGCGTCCTCAGGCGCGACGGCGGCGAATCGCACCGCCTTCTCGCAGCACTCACGCAGAGCTGTGTCGTCGATACGGTTTGTCGCCGCCACGCCTATTCGCTTGCCGAGAACCGCACGCACCGCCACGTGGGTGTCGTGCTCGGCGACGTTCTGGTGGATATGGTTGTTGGCGAACCGGGTCAACGCGGATTCGGAAGAGAGGATGAGCGCCTCGGCCTCGCCGGCAGGGGTGAGCTCAACGACTCGGGCAGCGAGCTCTCGTGCTTCCTCGAGCGTCAGCCTCACGATGACACCTCGTCTCGGCTGTGCGGAGCACGGTCCATCACTTGCCCACCCCCACTTGAACGTCGCGGAAACGAGCGGGCGAAGCGCCATGCCCGACGTGGGCAACCTGCATGGGCTCGCCCTTGCCGCAGTTCGGCAATCCCCACACGCGCCAGTAGTCGGCGGAGCATACCGCATCGCACGAGTTCCAGAAGCGGGGGGTTATCCCGGTGTAGTTGGCGTTCTTGAGCATCCGCGTCAGCTGACCACCCTCGATCTCCCACGCTATCTCCATGCCGAACTGGAAGTTGAGGCGCTTGTCATCGATCGACCAGGAGTTGTTCGTCTCGAGGTAGATACCCCTGTCGGTATCGGCCAACAGGTCGTCGAAGGACCACGTCCCGGGCTCAAGGCTCACGGTTGTCATGCGAATCAACGGGATGCGGTTCCAGCCGTCGGCGCGCATGCATCCGTTCGAGCCACGTTGCCTGACCGCGGCTGTCTGTCGCGATTCCAGGAATCCCCTGAAGAGACCGTGCTCGATGATCGTGTCGCGCTGGGCGGGCACCCCTTCGTCGTCCCACCCGAAGCTCCCAAGCGAGCCCAGCACTGTCGCGTCCGCAGTGACGGTCACGTGCTCCGAGCCGTAGCGCAGGGTGCCGGCATCGGCGAGCGACAGGAACGAGGTTCCTGCGAGCGCGGCCTCCTCGCCCAGTACTCGATCCATCTCGATGGGGTGACCGATGGACTCATGTACCTGGAGTCCCAACTGACTACTGTCGATTACCACCGTGGTGGTCAACGACGGGCACTCGTCGGCCGAGAGCAAAGCTACGGCCTGTTCGGCGACCCTCGGCGCATGACCGACGAGATCCAAGGCCGTGACCGACTCCCAGCCGCCCTGCGTCCACGCGCCTCCATGAGAGTTCGGGTACGAGCGCTGCTGCACCTCGCCCTCCGCGATGGCGTACGCGACGATGCCTGCCCCGGATTCGACGTGGGATTGCTCGATGAAGCTGCCTTCGGTCGAGCCGAAGTACTTATGTTCGCGATAGAAGCCCATATGCGCGCGGGCGATCGACACGTCCGGGTTCTCGCGCATGGCCTGATCAGCGGAGAGCAGCAGATCGAGCTTGGTCTCCAGGCTGATCGAGAACGGGTCGATCTCACAGACGCCGCTCCACGCGCCGTCGTATGACTCGACCCCGGCAAGCGCGATCGGCTCGGAGGGAGTCATGGCCGAGGCCCGAGCGATAGCCACGGCCTGAGCCGCGACCTGCGCGGCGTTCTCAGCGGTGACTTCTCTGGAGGCCGCGAATCCCCACGCGCCATCGGCGATCACGCGGACGCCGAAGCCCACCGAAGTGGAGGACTCGATAGCCTCCACGTTTCCATTGCGCACCGAGATGCGTTCGTTCTCGGTGTCAACGATGCGCGCGTCGGCGTACGTCGCTCCCGCCGCTGTGGCCGCGTCTAGGCATGCGGCGATGAAGTCCCTCAAGTCTCCCCCCTGACTCGGACTAGGGTGTTAGCGGTACGCCTGAGTTGTGATTGGAGCGAGGCGAGCGCTCCGACAGCCCCGCGACCGGCTGAGTCCGCAGAACCCACGGATAGCGCCTCGCGCCAGCGTAGTCGCGACGGTCGGCGAGTCTGCTCACCTTGACGAAATCGCCGGTACGCGGCGCGTGGATGTAGTAGCCGGCGCCGAGGTAGATACCTACGTGGTGGATGGGGCTGCCGAAGAAGACCACATCGGACGAGCGCAGGCCGGACGGGGGCACCCTCTCGCCAAGCTGGAACTGGCTTCCCGAGTAGTGGGGCAGGGTCACGCCATGCTGCCTAAAGACGTACAGTACGAGACCGGAGCAGTCGAAACCTGACGGCGTCTCGCCGCCCCACAGATACGGGACTCCGTGATAGGCGAGCGCGGTCTCCACCGGCGTGCCGGGTATCACGTCCACTCCGGCCCTCGAGGCGCCGGCGAGGATGTCCTGGAGCCACTGCGCTTCGAGGGCCTGCCGACGGGTAGCCTCCTCGACGAGCAGTTCGAGTACTTCCTTCTGTGCCGAGGCGAGCATCTTCTGGCGGTCCTCGATGCGGAGCATGATCTCGATCTGGCGCGCCTTGAGGTCGAACTCCAGGGACTGCGCCTTCGTTTCGGCTGTCTTCAGCTCCTGCGCCGTCTTCTCGATCTCATCGCGCTGTGCGGCGAGTTGCTTGGCGATGTCCGCATCCTTCATCCCGATGGTGTGAAGGAAGCGGATGCGCTCCAGCAGATCGGGAAGAGAGGCGGACTCGAGTAGGATTTCGATGGCTGCCATGTCGCCGGACCGGTAGATGGCGTTGGCGCGCGACGCGAGCAGCCGAGACTGAACGTCGTAGGCAGCCTGGGCTTTGGACAGGTCCCCTTGGGTGACTTGCAGTCGCTGCCGAGTAGTCGCCAACTCCTCGGAGGCCGCGTTGTACGATTCGGCGGAGATGGCCAGCTCGCGGTCCAGATCGTCCAGCTGCGCCTTGAGCTTCTCAAGCGCCGCTTGGCGTCTCGCCAGCTCCTCGCGGAACTCCGCGGTAGCTCCGTCAACGTCTACGGGAATGGAAGACGTGGATTCGGCCGAGGCGGGCGACGGGGTGTTGGTGGCCGGCGCCGACGCACTCGGCTCAGCGAGGGAGGGCACGGTGCTCCCCATCACCATCGCGACAGCGACGGCGATCAGAAGCGCCCCACGAAGCGGATGCCCTCTGCGTCCCATGCGGTCCTTTCGGCCTTTGTCGTGCCTGACCCGAGCAGAGCGTACACTCAACCAGGTCTCTGCCACGAGTCCAACACATAACAATACCACCGACGAC
>JBBILP010000023.1:0-12020 GCA_037444885.1 Actinomycetota bacterium
GGCGGACTTCATGCCGCACGGCGTCACCTCGGCGAAGCTCAGTAGCGCCCGCCAGAGCCCCGAAGTGTGATCCGCGGCGCACAGCAGCTCAACGCCGTCCTCACCGCCGAGGTCGCTGTGCAGCACAAGACACGGCACTGTATCCAGCACGGCGGGTACGAGTATCCCGACGTCGGGGATCGTGAGATTCGCGCAGAGCTCCCGCAAGACCCCGGCCGCCTTAGGGCCGCACAGCGCGAGATGGCCGGCACGCTCGGTCTCGTCGACGAACTCGACTTCCTCCGGTGCCAGACCGCCCAGCACGTTCCGAACGCGCCCCCTCGCCCCGGCGGAACCCAGCAGCATGAACTCCAGGTCGCCCGAACGGCACACGGTGACTCGATCAACGACCTCCCCCTGCTCGCCCAGCATCAACGCCCTGGTCAGCGTCCCCACCTCAGTCGGCAGGGTAGCGCCGATCGCGAGCGCGGCTCGCAGGGAACCTTCCGCGCGGAAGCCGAACAGCCTGAACGCAGACGTATGGGAGAGATCGAAGACACCCGCCGAACGGCGAACCGCCAAGACCTCCCGACCGACGTCTCCGTAGTCCGCCGCGACGAACACCCCGCCTACAGTGAGGATGGTACCGCCGAGCGCCTCGTGCTCCGACCGCATCGACCGCGCGTGTCCGGGCTCGATCGTCATACCGTCCGAACGGCCATCGCGGCAGACGGCACGTCACTGCCGCCCGCGATCGCGCGCCACGCTCGCTGAATGCCGATCCACAGCCGCTGCCACATCGTCGGCTCCGGCACGGCTTCGCGAGCCACGACCGGCACTTGGGCCAGCAGCCTGTCCCCCTGCACCACGGTCAGCGTCCCGACGCGCTGGCCGACTTCGACCGGCGCCACCAGCGACTCGACTACCTGAAGCCTGGTGGTTATCTTGCCGTCCGCGTCGAACACCGGCGCGGATGTCGCCTCCGCGACGGCCACCGGAACGCTCACATCGAGGTAGTCGGCGACGGCAACGGTGCCGACAGTCGTGTTCGCTGAAGTCACCGCCTTGACCGTGTAGTGTCGAAAACCCCACTCGAGGAGCTCGGTGGCCTCCTTGAATCGCCCGTTCTCGGAGTCCATGCCGAGAACCACCGCGTACAGCTCTATGCCCCCGCGGCGCGCGGAGGCCACGACGCAATACCCCGCGTCGTCGGTCCAGCCCGTCTTGACGCCGTTCGCGCCCTTGAGCTTGCCGAGTAGCTTGTTCGAGGCCTCGATCCGCCTCGTGCCCTTGGAACTCGTGACCACGGCGGTGCGCAAGCCGACAAGACTCCGGAATTCCGGAATGGACATCGCGTAGCGCGACAGCGTGGCAAGATCGCTCGCGGTCGTGACGTGTCCCTTCGCGTCAAGCCCGTGCGGATTGGTGAACCGCGTGTCCTTGAGATCGAGCGCCTTGGCTTTGGAGTTCATCATCCGCACGAAGGCGTCCGTGCTGCCGGCCATGTGCTCGGCGAGCGCCACCGCTGCGTCGTTGCCCGACTTCACCAGCAGGGACTCCATCAACTCAGACACTGTCAACCGCTCCCCCGCTCGAAGCCCGACTCCTGACTGGCCGACCTTCGCGGCCTTCGGCGACACCTCGACCATGGCGTCCGGATCGGCCTTCTCGAGCACGAGGATGGCGGTCATGATCTTGGTCGTCGACGCCATCGCCCTGGAGACATCGGCCCCTCGCGACCACAGCGTTCGCCCGTCCCCAGTTACGAGAAGGCCAGACGGCATGCGCACGTCGGGAGCGTCGAGGAGAGCAGCGGCGGTCGGCTCGGCGGAACTGATGCTCGCAACGGTTCGCTCTCCGATACGATCGTCCTGAAGTACGAGGGCCCTTGCTGGCAAGACTCCGCGCGAGAGCGCAACAACCACCATCGCGGCAGATCGGAAGAGGCGACACGCACGGAACCAGGCCGATCTTCCTTGGAGGGATGCATGCATAGGCACTCATTGTATGGCAAAGGCAAGCCGATACTTCCATCGGACGCCTTGTTGTCGGGGGACTGAGGAGTCGACGCATGTACAGGCCTGGGCGCAGGGACGAAGGTTTCACGCTCACAGAGTTGATGGTCGTTGCCGCGATCATCGGCATACTCATCGTTATTGTCGTGGCCGCGTACGCCGGCAGCGGCTCGGCGGCCCGGGCCGCCGCCTGCAAGGCCAACCAGCGCGCGATCTATGACGCGTCTATCTCGTACCAGGGCGATTACGGAGTCATGCCACCGGATCTCGACGCCCTGCAGCCCTACATACGGCAGAACTTCAACATGAAATGCACTGTCGGACCCGACCTCATATGGGACGGGCAGCACGTCTCGTGTCCGACGCCCGGCCATCAACCCTAGGGAGGGGAAATAGCAGATGAAGTACTCGCGTTTCGCCCAGTTGGTGGTTGGCGTCGGGACCGTAGCCGTGCTGGCGACCGTGTTCCTGTCGCTGCGGCGAGGACCGATCGTCGAGGAGGCCATCGCGCAGCTGATGCTGATCGGCGTCCTGATCGGCGCCGTCTACTGGGGTCGAAACGGCGGTTTCGTGGCGGCCGTGGTTGCGACTGTCACGTACGCGATGCTGCGGATTCCGATGGTCGCCGACGCCCAAGGGCTGACCGGCACGGTGGCGACACTCGTCGTGATCCGCATGGTGACGTACGCACTCGTCGGCGTTGTGGGCGGTGAGGTCTGCGGGCGCATCAAGTACGTCTTCGCCGCGCTCGAGAACTCCTCGGCCATCGACGAGTGGACACGTGTTTACAACCAGCGCTACATCGCGCGCATCATGCAGGCCACCCTCGCGCAGTATCGCCGCTACGAGACGCCGTTCTCGGCCGTGGTGATTTCGCTTGCCCCTGGCATCACCGAGAACCTGCGCCCGTCGAAGGCGAGGTCGATTCTGCGCGCGGTCGCATCGCACATCCGCAACGACGTCCGCCTCGTCGACGAAGTGGGTCGCCTCGACGACGGTCGCTTCATCGTGCTGCTCCCCTCAACGCCGCGTGCCGGAGGCGTGATCGCGGCGGAGCGGTTGCGCTCGGCCATTCGCGATCTCATCGGCGCGAAGGAGGAATCCGTCGTGGCGGCCGTCTGGGGCACGCCCGACGATATCGGCGAGCTGGAGACACTGACGGAGAGCGTACAGCCGCCGCTCGGCAGCGAGCCTGCGACGGCCTAGTCCGGCTCGTACAGCTTCTCCGCCGGCACTACGGTCACGCCGACAGCCTCAAGGACGCCAACGGCACGGGCCGGGTCCTCCACCCGAAAGATGTCCACAGCCGCGTCCCCACTCGGCTCGATGAAGCAGTAGGCGTACTCCACATTGATTCCCGCCCCATCAAGCGTTTCCAGGACGTCCGCCAGTCCTCCCGGAACGTCAGGTATCTCCACGGCGATGACGTTGGTCACAGATGCGGCGAAACCGTTGCGCTCAAGGACCTCCGCGGCTGCTCTCGGCCTGTCACACAGCATTCGAACCACGCCGAAAGCCGACGTGTCCGCCACCATGAGCGCACGAAGGTTGTAGCCTGCGTCCCCAAGTACCCTGGTCATACGCGCCAGGCGCCCCGCTTGGTTCTCAAGGAACACAGACACCTGCTCTACCATCACTGGCCACCTCCCTCGGCACGGAGGTCCAATACCCTCTTCGCCTTGCCCTCGCTGCGCTGGATCGACTTGGGTTCGACGAGCTTCACGTCGATCGAGACCGCCAATGCGGACTGTAGGTCGGCTTTCACCTTGCGCTGGAGGTCTTGCAGCGCCCTGATCTCATCGAACTCGAGATCGGGTCCCACCTCGACCTGGACTTCGACGTGGTCCATCGCTCCTCGCTTCGTGAGCACGACCTGGTAGTGAGGCGCGACTCCCGCGATACCGGTGAGTACCTGCTCGATCTGACTCGGGAAGACGTTGACGCCGCGCACGATGAGCATGTCGTCGGTGCGGCCGGTCACCCGCTCCATCCTGCGCATCGTCCGTCCGCATGGACAGGACTCAGGAATCACACGCGAGATGTCGCGCGTTCGGTAGCGCACCACTGGGATGCCTTCCTTGGTGAGCGTGGTGAAGACGACCTCGCCGCGCTCTCCATCCGGCAGTGGCTCCAGGGTGTCCGGGTCCACAATCTCGAGCAGGAAGTGGTCCTCGAACACGTGCAACCCGTGCTGCTGCTCGCATTCGCTAGCTACTCCTGGGCCGAGCACCTCCGATAGCCCGTATATGTCGATGGCCCGAATGCTCAGTACCTCCTCGATCTGCGTCCGCATGTTCTCGCTCCAGGGCTCGGCCCCGAAAACGCCGACGCGGAGCGGGAGCGAGCGAACGTCCACGCCCATCTCCTCGGCTGTCTCGGCGATGAGCAACGAATACGACGGCGTGCACGCAAGGACGGTCGTCTTGAAGTCCTGCATGACCTGCACCTGCCGCTTCGTGTTCCCGCCGGACATGGGAATCGTGAGGCAACCGAGCCTCTCGGACCCGTAGTGCACGCCGAGACCCCCCGTGAACAGACCGTATCCGTACGTGACCTGCACGATATCGTCCGGCGTGGCGTCCGCGCAGGCCAGGGTTCGTGCCATCAACTCGGCCCAGCGGTCGATGTCGCCCTTCGTGTAGCCGACGACGGTGATCTGCCCGGTGGTCCCGGACGAGGAGTGAACCCGCACGATGTCTCTGAGCGGAACCGCGAAGAAGTCGTAGGGGTACGCGGCCCGAAGGTCGTCCTTGACGGTGAAAGGAAGACGGCGAAGATCGTCCAGAGAAGCGATCGACTCGGGGTCGACCCCGGCCTCGTCGTACTTCCGCCGGTACGCGGGGACGTTGTCGTACACGCGCCGAACGACGGACCGCAATCGTGCCGATTGCAGCTCTTCGAGGGCCGGACGGCCCATGGCCTCGTACTCGGGTTGGAACACGCGCGCTCCCCTTCCACTCGCCCACCCGCGACACGCAAGAAGGATACTACGGATGACGCGTACGACACCGAAGGCGAGCTCGCGGCGCCAGCTAGGGAGTAGGCGTGGACGTCGCGGCGATGGGCTTCGTACCGACTCTCACGACCTCCCGCTTGGGAGCGTAGACGGAAACGAAGGTATCGGTGCGCACTACCCGCCCATCAAGGGTCACAGTGCGCGTGACCACGATGCGTCGGCCATCCACACCGCCGTCTTCGACGATGCGCGAACCCACGGGCATCGTCGAATCCTTGATCTCGTCCACCGGATGCGGCTTGAGGTTTGTGAACGGCCCGGTACTGTAGTCGACTTCGTACCCGGGGTCGGTGCCGTATAGGCTCACTGTCAGCGACGACCTGCTGTACGCGGTAGCGATCAAGACCCAGTGCTCGGTGTCGTTGCGGAACTTGATGTCCGGACCGCCCCAAGACACGGTCGCGTCGCGTCCCTTCGGGTAATGGCTGATGTAGAACGAGTGGTTCTTCCGCTCCACGACGGGCAGCCCAGAAAAGAAGACCGCGTTGAACACGGTCGTGCCTACCTGACAGATGCCACCGCCGAGCTGCGGAACGAGCTTCCCGTTGACGATAGCGGGCGCTTCCTGGTAGCCCTTGGCCGCCGTTCGGGGTCCAATGGCGCCGTTGAAGGAGAACACCCCTCCGGGCGCTATCAGGGTACCGTCGAGCGCTTCGGCCAGTGTGTGTATGTTGTTGACCCGCGGTCTGTTCGAGGGGTCGTACGTCGTCGTGTACGTCGCCAGCCGCTCCTTGATGCCCATGCCGCGGGCCTTCTCGGTGGTCACGGCGGGCTGTACCAGCCGGGTACGCAGCTCTACCGCCCGCTCGCCGTTGGCCTTGAGGGCGACGGTGAGTTCGTCGGCAAGGGCGATCATGTCCGGCCCCACGCCGCGCTCGGACGGGACGATCTGGACCCTCCCGCTGCTCACGCGGAACGAAGCGTCCTTAGGTGCGCGACCGACCTCCCCGGTCTTGGGCATGACGGTGCGGGACACCTCATCGGCGGCCACGTACGCCTCAAGCGCGATCGCTGCCTGCCCAGCGGCTGCGGTAGCCTCAGCGCCACCGGCCGAACCGGAGCCCGTTGTGGCGGCCGACGTCCCCGCTGGTGCGGAGGCGACGACCCCGGCTGCGCTTGTTGTGGGCAGCGACACCTGTCTGAACGCTATCCAGCCGGCGATCGCCTCGACCGGGAACTCCCACTTCTTGGCTTCGTAGGTGATCGTCACCGGACCTGCCAGCATCACGCGCGCGTCGGCAAGCGCCTGCTGCGCGTCGTCGTCAGTCACTGCGACCGGCACGAACTCCACCGAGACCGGCACGGTCCGCTGTGCCGAGACGAGTGCTCTGGTGATGTCATCCCGCACTTTCGTCGCGCGAATCCCAATCCCGACCTTGGAGGGGACCAGCCGCGGCCTCCCCTTCTCGATGACGATGGTGGCGTCCTTGGGCGGCACGCTGATCGCCTCGGAGAGCTCGCCCAGCACAACGCTGACCCGCACGCCGTCGAGCAGCACCTTCGCGTCCGTCTCGACCGGTCGGAAGTATGCGGACGCCCTTTGCGCGACTCGCTCGGCGAGAGTGCCGGTGCGTCCCACCTTCATCGCGGTGAGGACGGTCGTGGTCGCGTCCAACCTAGCTCCGAGTTCGGGGCCGGTGTAGGACCAAGACTCCTTCTCGAAGGCCGCAACGACGGGCTGGCCGAGTCGCGGACCGAGCTGGCGCTCCAGGGTTGCCACAGCAGACGCCGGTGTCTTACCGCCGATAGCGACGCCGGCGACGCGCACCCCGGGGTGAACGCGTCCCGCGCTCGCGGCGACATCCACCCCTACCAGCAGAACCACCAGCGCGAGCAGCGCGGTCGGGACGCCCAAAGCCCACTTGGCCCACGTGGGGCTCGTCGAAGACCGGCGCCGCAATCTGCCGACATCGGCGGAACGGTCCTTCCGGCGCACGTAGTCGGTCCTCCAGACGACCGCTTCGTCGGTCGTCGCCGAGGATGCGCCCACCTCTATCGGCTGCGTCGGATCGTCGTTCACCGCGTCCGGCGCTTGTGTCGTCTCGTCGTTCACGCTACCTCATCGGTTCCTGACCGGGCGTCCCGCGAGCCCAGTGCGGGGTACTACCGAACGCACCTTGATCTCTTCTATCTCGCTGACGGAAAGCGTAACTCCGTCGTATGCGGACATCATCGCCTTCAGTCCTCCTGGCATCTCCAGCGCCTGCCGAAGCGTCGCCGGATCCCCTATCGCTTCGACCGCGTAGTCCGGGCCGACGGACATGCCGTCGATCTTGATGACCCCATCGCCTCCGCTGAATCCCGAGTGCGGTCCGAGCCGGCGGCCATTCACGGCGATGACCTCCGCCCCACCAGCCCGCAGTTCGTGCACGATGGAAACGAAGTCCTGCGGGAGCAGCACCCTGTCCGCATCCGAGATCCGGAGCGCGATGCCGGGTCCCACCACGTCCACGAGTCCGGCGACCACCTTGAGTTCGCCGACCTCCTTCGCGGCGCGATTAAGTGCCGCCCCCGTGCTCTTGCCCTGGACGTCGGCGTCTCGGACACGATCTTCCAGGCGGAGGACCTCCATGCGCAACGCGTCGTTCTGACCGGTCATCTCCTGGATGATGATAGCCAGCTCCTGATTGCTCTGCGCCTCCAGGTCCCCGGAGCGAGACACGTTCCCTTTCCACTGCGCGACGAGCAAGAACCCTACCAGCACCAGACCGAGCGCGAGGCTCGCAACCAGGCGAGCGCCGTGGAACTGGGCCTCGACGGCACGCTCCGACGCCTTCAGCGCGCGGATGGACTCGTCCCGGATGACTTCCAGAGTGCGTTTCGACGGAAGCGGGGCTTTGAGTCTCACCGCTTCACTCCCAACCCATACGCTCGAAGAACAAGCGTCTGATAGCGCCCAGGTTATCGAAGAGCCGCACTCCGAAAGCGACCACGGCCGCCAGGTAGAGCTCCCGCACCCCGACCCTGTCGCCGACGAACACGATGAATCCAGCCATCAGCGTGTTCGATACGAAGCCGAAGATGAACGTCTTGTCGTCGAAAGTGCGCTCAAGACTCGCACGGATGCCGCCCATGCACGAGTCGAGGGCCGCGAGCACCGCGACCCCGACGTACGTCAGCAGCACGGCTGGAACGCTGAGATTGGCCAGCAGTCCCAGAGTGATGCCGAGGGCGAAAGCGAGAACGAGGACGATCATCGCTCCCCCTCGCTCACGGCCCTTGCGAAGAGCGGGCTGACGTTGCCTTTGTACGACGGCACCGTCACCTCGGTCAGGCGCTCTTTAGTGGCCTGCAATCCGTACCGAACCGTGTACTCGCCGAAGACCAGGCTCACCGCGACATCCTCGGCAAGCGCCGCTTCGAGATCGGCGGGAACGCCGACCGCGTCAATCACGTAGGGGCTTCCCACTCGAGTGGCGTTCACAAGGACCGTGGTACCCGCGCATCGGATGGGAGTGGAGCCCGACACCCTCTCACCGTTCACGCTCACGGCCTCGGCACCCCCCACGAAGAGCGCGTTCACAACCGCAGCGAGGTCGTAGTCGTGCACGAGGCAGCTGTTCGGGTCCTCTCCGGGCGGCACCTCGGCGGCGTCCGAGAGGGTCACGCGCAAACCCGGACCGGCGTAGTCGGTCAGACCCGCGGCGACTCGCGCCTCCTCAAGGTCCTTCGTGAAGGACTCCTGCAAGCCCACGGCGGCAGCGGCCCGCCGATCGATACCCTCGACTTCCCCGCGCAGTTCGTCGAGGCTGGCCTGCAGGGCGGTTCTATCGCGCTCCATGTCGCGCACCACGCCCGCGAGATCGGCCGAGCGGCTCCCGCGGGTGTTGTGAGCCCGCGCGCTCGAGTTGAACGCGACGGCCAGCATGAAGCCGAGCACGGCGAAGACAGCTACCAGTACGGGTCTTGCTCGGAGTTTGTCCATATGGACCGTGACATCTTCCTCTTGCGAACGAGGTTGTATTCTAGCAGGCTGCGGCGTTTCAGGAAGCTACGGTCTCCTGCACCAGGTCGATGTAGCGCTCCACGATCTCGTCGGCGGCCGCGTCGTTCGCGCCCTCCGAGAAGACCTCAACCACCGGCTCCGACGCGTGCGGCAGCACGAGCACCCACCCGTCGTCTACGCTTATCCGTATGCCCTCGGACATCTCCGCCGAGCCACCCGAGGCGGCCTCGGCCATGACCCTCATAACCGCACCCTTCTTGTCGCTGGGGCAGAAGACGGAGTGAGCTCGCAGGTAGAAGTCCGGCAGCGCGTCGGCGATGTCGTCCAGATCCTCGCCGAGAGTGGAGAGCATCCGCAGTAGTGTCCCGGCTGCCATGACGCCGTCAACGGCCGGCAGGAACGAAGGGAAGACGTACCCTCCCCACTGAGAGCCCGCGAATCCAACCCCGTCGGATTGCGCGACCGCGGCGAGAGCGCGGTTCGAGCGTCCCGAACGCAAGACACTTCGGTTTCCCGCGATGCGCTCGACGACACGAGAAGCCGAGATCGGGACCGCGACGGCCTCGCCGCTGTCGTCGGTACGGCACCACAAGCTCACCATCAGGTGCAGCGCCGTGTCGTAGTCGAGCGCACGCCCCCTGGGCGTCACGATATCGAAGCACTCCCCGGCGCGATCGAACACGATCCCGAGATCCGCCTGGAAGGTCTCCATGACCTGCTGCATCCGCATGATCTGCGCCTCGCGGGCCACCCTCGCGCCCACCGTGCGTTCCGCCTCCGGCATGGGGTTGAAGGTCACTATCTCGGTGTCCGTGGCCGCTATGACCTGAGGAAAGACGACGCTGGCGACTCCCTGGCCGAGGTCGGCGAGGACCTTCAAGCGCCCGCTGCCGCTGCCTACGGCGTCGAGCGTCTCCAGCATCCCGGCGGCGTAGTACTCGAGCGCCCTCGGGGGGTAGATGATCTCACCGATCTCGTCGAGGAACGCGCGCCGGAACTCACGCCTGAAGAACAGCCTCTCGACCTTCTTCTCGGCGGGTAGGGGCAGATCGAGGCCGTCTTTGTCGTAGAAGTGGATGGAGAGCGTCTGGGCGTCGCCGGCGGAGGCGACGTGTACGCCCCCCACGCAGCGAGTGGCGCGCGTGGTGAAGCGGTTGATGGCCGAAGAGGCCACGCGAAGATCACGGGTGTTGATGCCCGATGAGTTCATGCCCGCGACCATCGCGCGCTTGACCATACGCGCCGCTCGGCTTGAATCGCGGCTGACGATCACGTGGGACCCACTGGGCAGGTTCGTGCCGTACGCCTGAGCGAGCAACAGCGCGATCTCGGGCGTTATGTCCACGCCCACGAGCCCGGTGACGCCGTCGTTGCCGAACAGCGTGCGAACCGCTCGGCTCTCCCAGATGATCGAGGAATTCACCACAGCGGCCGGCTCGACGCGTTTGTACGGGTAGACCTGGACGTCCGTGCCGATGAAGGCGTCGTGGCCGATCATCGATTCATCGCCGATGGCCGTCCCCATCTCGATCCTCGCGCGCTTTCGCACGTCCACCTTGCGGCATATCACCGATCCGCGCACGTCAGAGCCCGCCCCGACGAATGAGTCGTCCCAGATAATGGAGTGAATCACCTTGGTGTCGTGCCCGATGATGCAGTTGTCGCCGATGATCGTGTACTCGCCGACCTCCGCCCCGGCGCGGATCTTCGCGTTATTGCCGACAACTACCTTGTGACCCACCACAGCGTCGGGATCGATCTCGGCGCCCTCGCCTATCCACACCTCGTTGACGGTCCTGACGCCTGGGATGTAGACCATGGCCTGGCCATCCATCACATCACGGTGCGCTTGCACGTAGGTCTGCAAGCTGCCGATGTCGCACCAGTACCCCTCGACCGGCAGTCCGAACAGCCCGAACCCCTTCGACATGAGCGCAGGAAAGAGCTCGGATGAGAAATCGTACTGCAGTCCCTCGGGGATGAAGTCCAGCGCCTTGGGCTCGACCACGTAGATGCCCGTGTTGATCGTGTCCGAGAACACCTGACCCCAGGACGGCTTCTCCAGGAAGCGCTCTATACGACCATCCTCACCCGTGATGACGACGCCGTACTCCAACGGATCGGGGACGCTCTTCAGCGCCAGCGTGACCATCGCCTCGCGCTCGCGATGGAAGCGTATGACTTCGGAGAGGTTGATATCGGTGAGAGCATCGCCCGAAATGACGATGAAGGTGTCATCCAGATGCTCGGCCGCGTTCTTGACCGAACCGGCCGTACCAAGGGGGGTCTCCTCCAGCGCGTAGGCGATGTTCATGCCCCACTCTTCCCCGGCACCGAAGTAGTCCTGGATGACCTGAGGCATGAACTGTAGGGTGACGACGACATCCGTGATCCCATGGTGCTTCACCAGGCCGAGTATGTGTTCCATCACGGGTTGATTGAAGATGGGCACCATCGGCTTGGGTCGAAGACCGGTCAGCGGTCGAAGGCGACTGCCCTCCCCACCTGCCATGATCACGGCTTTCATTCGTTCAGCCCCTCCTCGTCGGTCAAAAGCCGGCGGTCAGCCGGCTGCGCATCGGCCTCGGCCACCATACGTCTGGCCAGAATCGTGTAGTGCGCGGCCGTGGTCAGCGACAGCAGCAGCCCAGCGTATATGATGATCTCCCCGACCGTCTTCCCCGAGGCCGGCCCCAATCCTTCCGGCAGGACCGGCCAGCCGAGCATGAGGCCGGAGAACCCGGTGAGCAGCACAGCAGTGGTCGCTTTCCCGACCAGCGTGACGGGCATTCGAAGATGCCGACGCTCCAGCACCCAGGCGCCGTACAGCAGATAGACGTCACGAGCGACGAGCACGAGCACCAACGCGATGTGCAGTCGCCCGATCATGAATAGACCCACCACGCCGGACGCGATCAGCAGGCGGTCGACCAGCGGATCGATCACCTTGCCCACCGGGGTCACCGTGCCCGTGCGCCTCGCGATCATCCCGTCTAGGAAGTCGGTCGACGCGGCAGCTGCGAAGATGACGAACGCGAGCACGTCTCGGTTCGGCCGATCCGAC
>JBBILP010000024.1:0-11533 GCA_037444885.1 Actinomycetota bacterium
CGAGTGAGCAGCTCGGTGGCTCGCAGGGCTAGCCGCGTCCGTCCCGCGGGCGTCTGACGAACTTCGTGCCCGCGAGCCTGCCGGATACCTCGATCGTCTGGACGTCGACCATCCCACAGAAGACGGCCGAGCGAGCGACATGGTTCGCGGTGATGTGCTCCTGTCCCGCCGGCCAAAGCACCCACATGGCGCCGCTTGGCCCCACGCGCTCGGCCAGCTCAGCGACTCGGCGCAGCGCCCAGGTGTTCTCGGCTTGATAAACGAGAACGTCCACCGGCTCGGCAGACTGGGCGCCCCATGTCTTGGTCACCCCGCCGTACCGAAACGACGATAGCTCCCCGTTGCGCACGCCGATGAGGGCGACCCTCGCGCCTGAGCGTACGCCGAGTCTTGAAAGCAACGCACCCGGGCTGTCGGCAGTCCAGTTGCCACTCAGCGGGACGACGGGCCGACGCCGGTCGAAGCCCATTCGGCGCGCGATATCTCTCTCGTCGGCGTTTCTTGACAACGCGAAAACCTCCATTCGCTCGGTGCCATCGTAGCAGGCACGGCGGCCCGCTGGATGGAGGTGACGCGATCGAGCACCCGTCACTCGGGTAACTAGCTAGCGAGACGGCGCCTGGAAGGGAGAAGCACCATGGCGGTCAAGAATCCCGACCTTCTTCCGCTCTTCGAAGAGCTGAAGAAGCTGTTCGCCCCATACGCGAAGCGCCTGACAGTCAGGCGCGACGAACCAGGCTACTACGATCTCTGGTCGGAGAAGGAAGTCGAGATCGCTGGTCGCAAACGGAAGGATGTCTACTTCGCGGGCCTGATCATCCAGAAGAGCTACGTCGGCTTCTACTACATGCCGGTCTACACGCACGAGGAGGCCAAGGGATTCTTCGGGCCGGAGCTTCTGGCGACCCTGAAGGGCAAGTCCTGCTTCTACATCAAGAAGCTGACTCCCGAGCTGCGCGCCCAGATCCGACAGGCGCTCAAGAGCGGCTACGACCTGTATGGCCAGCGCGGATGGGTGTAGCACTACCGTTCGTCGGATGGCACTTGAAGTCACGGCACCCTATGCGATACTGGCCCTCACGACACGCCCCACCGAGGAGGCCTCCCCTGTGATCGGCGTTCCCCGCTGCATGAGCACGCAGCATCCAGACAACGCTTCCGTGCCCTTCTTCGCGTCCTCGCCCGTGCTGGCCGGGGAGGACGAGATACGCGAGGCCTACTATGCGTACTCGCATCTCGGCTGTGACGAGCAGATGTGGGACGTCGAGGGCAAGGAGATCGACACCTACGTCGTCAAGAAGCTGCTCTCCTACTACGAGCAGTACTTCCGCGAGCGCGTGCTCGGCGAGGACCTCCGGTTGACGCTGCGCGTGCCGAACCCGACGGTCGAAACGACCGAGGCCAAGATCCTCCTGGAGACGCTTGAGAGCATACCCCGGTCGTTCGACGCCGCCAGGCTCTTCTACGGGCGCGACGTGTGCCCGATCTACGAGGTAATCCTCCCGATGACCACATCGGAGCGCTGCATCGATCGCGTGTTTCGCTACTATCGCGACTTCATCGTCGGCAGACAGCATCAGCGGTTCTCGGAAGTGGACGTGACCATCGCCGAGTGGATCGGCGAGTTCAGACCCGACAGGATCGAGGTCATTCCGCTCTTCGAGGACTTGCCGAGCATGCTGGCGGCCGCCGACATCGTCGAGGCGTACGTCGCCGACAAGGGCGTGACCGATCAGCGCGTCTTTCTGGCCAGATCCGATACCGCGATGAACTATGGACTCGTCTCGGCGGCGCTGGGAAACAAGATCGCGCTGCATAAGCTCGACGAGCTGGGACAGCGCATAGGCGTCAGGCTGCACCCGATTCTCGGCATGGGATCCGCGCCGTTCCGAGGCGGACTGTCCCCGCGGACCGCGGAGCGCGTCGGACGCGAGTATCCAAGCGTGGTCACGTTCACGATCCAGTCGGCGTTCAAGTACGACTACCCGCCGGAAGACAGCCGCGAGGCGATCCGCCATCTCGAGGAGCGCGAGATCGGGTCCCCGCTGCCCATGGACGAGGAGCGCGCGCTGCCGCTCATCGAGCGGTACAGCGAGGCGTACCGCCACCGGGTCGTCGATCTGGCCCCGCTCATCAACCGGCTCGCCCGCGCCATTCCCTCGCGGAGAGCGCGCAAGCTCCACATCGGGCTCTTCGGGTACGCGCGACAGCTCGAAGGCGTGACGCTGCCCAGAGCGATCTCCTTCACTTGCGCGCTGTACTCGGCCGGGCTTCCCCCGGAACTTCTCGCGTTCGACGCTCTTGGCGCCAGCGATCTGGCCTTCATCCGGGAGGTCTATCCGTCGTTCGACGCGAAGATCAAAGACGCGCTCCTCTTCGCGGATCCCCAAAGCCCGCTCATGACCCCCGAGATGGCCTCCGCGCTGGAGGCGGCGGGCTTCGCGGTCGAGCCCGACCCGGAACACCTCGGCCTGCTTCGACGAATACGGGCCGCTATCGACGCAAGCGATGACGCCAGACTGAGCGAACTCGTCCTGCAGGCCGCGCTTGCACGTCGATTCCTCGGATAGGAGTGGTAATGGTCCCAACCGACGTATTCACCGAGCTTGCCGAGGGAAACCGACGCTTCGCCGACGGGCGGCCGCACAGGCGCGACCTTGAGGCGGACCGAGCGGCCACGGCGGACGTGCATCGCCCGAAGGCAGTGGTGGTGTCGTGCTCGGACGCCCGCGTGCCAGTGGAAGCGGTGTTCGACCAGCCAGCGGGAGCGCTGTTCGTGGTGCGCTCCGCCGGTCATGTGCCCGGCGATGTGGGGCTGGCCTCCGTGCGCTTCGCGGTGGAAGTCCTCGGCGTGCGCGCCGTGCTGGTGATGGGACACGAAGACTGCGGGGCGGTGCGTGCCGCCCTGACCGGAACCGCTCCGGAGTGGTTGTCGCCCATCGCGGCCGGCCTTGACCTCGGCGGCGAAAGCGACATGGACGCGGCGGTCGCCGCCAACGTCCACGCCGGTGTCGCCAGACTCCGCGCGTTTGCGGCGAACCTGGGTCTCCCGGAAGACCGCCTGCCGAAAGTAGGCGGTACCGTGTACTGCCTTAGGACCGGTCTTGTTGAGTGGATAGACGAAGGAGAGCAGGATGGCTGACACCCCCTCGTAGGCATCGTCATGGGCAGCTCCTCGGACATGGGCGTGATGGAGGATTGCGCGAAGCAGCTCGAGGAACTCGGAGTCCCTTACGAGATGAAGGTCGCGAGCGCACACCGCAATCCTGACCGCGTACACGACTGGGCTTCAGGCGCGGCGGAGCGTGGGCTGAAGGTCCTCATCGCCGCGGCCGGAAAGTCGTCGCACCTCGGCGGCGTCGTCGCAGCGTTCACGCCGCTGCCGGTCATCACCGTGCCGATGAAGACCCCCGGCCTCGGCGGACTGGACTCGCTGCTTTCGATGGTGCAGATGCCGACCGGCGTGCCCGTCGCGTGCGTCGCCATCAACGGTGCGCGCAACGCCGCGATCCTCGCTTGCCAGATGCTCGGCACTTCCATGCCCGAATACCGCGACCGCATCTCCGCGCTCAAGCAGGCGCTGGCCGAGGCCTAGCATCGCGACGGGCCAGCCCGCGAACGCGATGCAGCAGCTCCTCGCGCTTGTCTCCGCGTTCGGGTATCATCCGCGCGAAGGGGAGTAGCAGCCCGGCGTGCATGCCGGGAGACAGGCCGTCATCACGGGCGCGCTCGCCCCGGCCCTGTCGCCGAGATGCCTCGTGTGCGAGACCTTTAGGAGCGGCCGATGCCCTGGATCTATGCACAGGAGACAAATGAGTGATTCGCGCGCTGCGGCGCAGGGTTCTCGCCCCGACTCGTCCGTACTCGAGCACCCCCAACTCATGAGCGCCGCCGACGTCTTGTCGGCCCTGGGCAGCAGTCTTGACGGACTGAGCACGGACGAGGCCACGGCACGACTGAAGCGCCTGGGTCCCAACGCGCTGCCCGAGCAGAAGGCCCGCTCCGTCGCGGCGATGATGGTAGACCAGTTCAAGGACTTCCTGGTCTTGCTGCTACTGGGCGCGGCCGTTATCTCGGGCATGCTCGGCGAGGTCGCGGACACCATCGCGATACTCGTGATCGTGGTACTCAACGCGATCATCGGCGTCGTTCAGGAGTACCGCGCGCAACGCGCGATGGAAGCGCTGCGGAAGATGGCCGCCGAGACCGCCTCGGTGCGTCGAGACGGACACGCGACAGAGGTTCCCGCCGAGGAGCTCACGATCGGCGACATCGTGCTGCTCGACGCCGGCCGAATCGTGCCGGCGGACATGCGCCTCGTCGAGGTCGCGACGCTCAGGGCGGCTGAGGCGGCTCTGACCGGCGAGTCGATGCCGGTCGAGAAGACGGTGACGCCTTCCGAGAAACCAGACGCTCCGGTGGGTGACAGATACAGCATGGCGTTCAAGGGCACACAGGTGGTGCACGGCCGAGGGATCGGCGTGGTGACTTCGGTCGGGCTCGGCACTGAACTCGGCAAGATCGCGCACCTTCTGGGGGCACAGGAAGAGGTCAAGACCCCCCTCCAGAAGCGCCTAGCGCAATTCGGCAAGCTGCTCGGCATCGCGGCGCTCGCGCTATGCGCGGTGGTGTTCGCGGTCGGAGTCTTGCGCGGGGAGGACGTGCTGGTCATGTTCCTCACCGCGGTCAGCTTGGCCGTCGCCGCTGTCCCCGAGGCACTTCCCGCGGTGGCGACCATTTCGCTGGCATTCGGCGCGCGGCGGCTGGTCAGAGCGCACACGCTCGTTCGCAAGCTCCCCGCCGTCGAGGCCCTAGGCTCCGTAACGTACATATGCACCGACAAGACCGGCACGCTCACGATGAACGTCATGACGGTGGAGCGCACCGCGCCCGGTCCGGCCTCGGGCACCGTCATCGCCCGGGAGGGCGGCACCCGGGAGGAACCCCTGGACGAGAGCTCGATCTGGCTGGGCCGCGCCATGGCGCTCTCGAACGACGTCGCGGGCAAGGACGACAGCCTCATCGGCGACCCCACCGAGGTGGCCCTGTACGTGTCGGCGGCCGGGTCAGGATTCGACCGCACCGCCCTACAGACCGAGTTCCCGCGCGTAGCTGAGCTGCCGTTCGATTCGGAACGCAAGCTCATGACGACGATCCACCGGGTGCCGGACGGCGGATACGTCGCGTTCACTAAGGGAGCCGCCGAGGTAGTGCTCGGCCGCTCGACGGCCGTCATGCGGCCGGACGGTTCGCTCGCTCCCCTCGACTTACAGGCCGCCGCCGACGTCGTAGATACCTGGTCCGCTGACGGCCTGCGGGTTCTCGCATTCGGCATGCGTCGACTTGACGACCTGCCCGCCGACCCAGGCGACGACTCGGTCGAGCGCGACCTGGTCGTGATCGGATACACGGGACTCGTCGACCCGCCTCGTGCCGAGGCGGCGGGGGCCGTGAGAACTTGCGCGAACGCGGGCATCATCCCCGTCATGATCACCGGCGACCACCCGTCCACCGCTCTCGCCATCGCGCGGAGGCTCGGTATCGCCGAGAGCAAGAGCAGATGATGACCGGGGCCAGAACTCGACGCGATGGACCTGCATCATTTCGAGCAGGTGGTCGAGGATATCCGAGTCTACGCGCGCGTCGCTCCCGAGCAGAAGCTGAAGATCGTGCGCGCGCTGCAAGACCGTGGCGAATACGTGGCCATGACGGGGGACGGCGTGAACGACGCGCCTGCTCTGGCCAGCGCCGACATCGGTGTCGCGATGGGAATCACCGGCACCGATGTCGCGAAGGAAGCCGCCGACATGGTCCTGATCGACGACAACTTCGCCTCGATCGTGGGGTCGGTCAAAGAGGGCCGGCGCATCTTCGACAACATCCGCAAGTTCATCAAGTACACGATGACGTCGAATTCCGGTGAGATCTGGACCATACTGCTCGCGCCTCTCGTTGGCCTGCCAATCCCCCTTCTGCCGATCCACATCCTCTGGATCAACCTGGTGACGGACGGCCTCCCCGGCCTCGCATTCGCGTCCGAGCCACACGAGAAGGGGGTTATGCGCCGTCCGCCGCGCGCCCCGAAGGAGAGCATCTTCGCGGATGGACTGGGCACTCACTTGATCTGGGTCGGCTTGCTCATGGGCGGCGTTTCCTTGGTCACTCAGGCCCTCGCGCTGCGAGTCGAAGGAATGCACTGGCAGACGATGGTGTTCACGGTGCTGTGCTTGAGCCAGATGGGGCACGCCTTCTCTATCCGTTCCGACCGCCAATCGCTCTTCAGCCGAGGAGTGCTGTCGAACAAGCCGATGCTGGGCGCGGTCGCGCTCACGTTCGGATTGCAGATGGTCACGATCTACGTGCCGTTCCTGCAGCCGATCTTCAAGACCGAAGCGCTCACACCCCTCGAGCTTGGGATAGCGCTGGCCATATCGACCGTGGTGTTCTGGGCGGTAGAGGTTGAGAAAGCATGGAAACGCAGGATCGACGCGAGAGCGGGGACCTGAGGGCGCGCGGAGCAGCGCGCCTACTCCTCCTCGCGGGAGGCTGGATCTCGCTCGCGCTCGGTGCGATCGGCCTCCTCCTCCCCGTCGTACCCACGACCCCTTTCCTTCTGTTGGCGGCCTGGTTCTTCCTCCGAAGCTCTCGCCGGCTTCACGAATGGCTGGTCACGCACTCCGTCTTCGGTCCGGATCTCACGACGTACCTTGAGGGACGAGGAATCCGCCGCCGCGCTAAACGCAACGCGTTGTTGCTCCTCTGGACGGGTATCGCGGTGTCCGCGGTCTTCCTCGTGCCGGTCTGGTGGGTCGATACCTTGCTGCTGCTGACCGCCTCGCTCGTGACCGTTCATCTCGTCCGGCTGCCAACCGCGCCGGACGAAGGACCTTCGCATCGCGCGCGGTAGGGGTTTCGCTCTCCCGCTAATAGCCGCAAGATGTACAGCGTCAGGGTTCGTCGTGTTGGGGGGAGGCCTTACGATGAGTCTCGGATCCGGGATATTCGAGGCGTGCGCGGCGGGCGACGCTGAGCGCGTACGTGAGCTTCTGAGTGTTGATCCGGCTGCGGCCAACGCGCGTGATGACTATGGCGGAACCCCGATTCACCCCGCTGCCCACGCAGGCAGGCAGGACATCGTCGAACTGCTTCTGGACGCCGGGGCTGACCCGATCTCTACCGACAACGACGGCCGAAGCGCGCTGTTCTATGCCGCCCAAGGCGGACATCTCGGACTCGTCCAGTACCTGATCGCCAAGAACGCCGCTCCCGATACCCGCGACAAGCACGGAGGCACCGCCCTGCATGCCGTGGCCTCGAAGGGACACACGGAGGTAGCGGCTGCCCTGATTGCCGCCGGCGCCTCGGCGGACATCGGCGACGAAGCGGGTCGCACCCCGCTATACATCGCCGCATACCGAGGGAACGCGGCTGTCGCGAGGACGTTGCTCGACGCCGGCGCCAACCCCAACGCAGCCGACTCCGACGGACGCACACCGCTCCACTGGGCAGCGAGCGGCCGAAACCCCGAACTCGCAAGTGCGCTCATCGATGTCGGCGCGAACCTCTCCGCAAGCGACAAGTTCGGCGCGACACCCCGAGCGAGGGCGGCGCAGGCCAACGACGACGCGATGGTCGCGTTGCTGGCCGCCGCCGAGGAACGGCTGGCCGCTCCCGTGCCGGAACCACCAACCGCGCAGCTGGCGGAGCCGACGCCTATGGCGCCGGAGCCAACCCCGGTCGCCCCGGAGCCGATCGCCGTGCCGCAACCGACACCTCCACCGGTCGCCGCACCGCAACCGGTCGCCACACCTCAGCCCGCACCGCAGCCGGTCGCCACACCTCAGCCCGCACCGCAGCCGGTGGCCCCGCCGCAACCCGCACCCCAGCCCACACCCCAGCCGATTCCGCATGCCGTCCCGCAGGCGCCTCCCCTCGGCCAGGCTCCGATTCCGCCGACGCAACAGAAGCGATTCAATGCGAAGTCCTGTCTTCTTTGGGGACTCGCTGGTCTGTTCATCGCCATCGTCTCCTGCGGCCTGGGTGGAGTGGCGGGGTACTTCCTCCGCGACGTGGAAGACCCCTACGCCGACCCGTTGCCCTTCGAGGAGATCGTCGCCGGCTACCCACCGTCGGTCGACCTGATGACGAACGAGATCGAGATCACGGACTCGCAGAAGGATGGCGACCGCGTATCCCTCAACTACTCGACATCCGTATCCGGGCTCGACATCCAGGGCGATCTCGACGTTACCGGGAACGGCATCCGCCTCGGCATGTATGCGGACAGAGCCGGGGGAGTGGACCTCTGGGACTCGGATGACCCGGAGGCCATCGAGATGGACTCGGATGAGCGCGTTGTCGATTGGAGGGACCAGATCTGGGAGCCTCCCTACGGCTTGCGCATCACCTTCAGGACGGACATCGAACTCGGAGGAGTGCAGTTCCAGAGCGGCGACAAGGCCACCTTCAACGGCGACTTGAAGCTGGTGAAGGTGAGCGAGTGGTAGGGGCGCCCCGATAGGTACGACGGCGGCCTACAGCTCGAATGTGCCGCGCGCGACGATCACCGCCGACCCTGCCACCTCAACACGCTCGACGATGTCGCCGTCGCCTTGCGCGAGCGCGAACAAGGTAGAGGGACGCCCTATCTCGGCACCCTGCGAGATGCGCACCTCGTCACCCCAGGCGATGCGGCCGTGACGGGCCAGGTGAACCGCAAGGGGACCCGCTGCGGATCCGGTGGCCGGATCCTCATCCACGCCGAGGCCAGGTACGAACATGCGCGTCTTGACGCTCGTCCCCGACGCGGCGAAGCAGTTCACGCACGCGCCGGTGACCTCGGCGAGTTTCGCGAAGTCGGGACGGAGGGCCGCGACGTCGCCCTCGCTCGGCAGGCAGATGAACACGTGGTGGGCGCCGTTGTCGTACAGCTCGACGGGCAGTATCGAGGCCGGTACGCCCAACGCGGCAAGAAGCAGCTCCGTATCGCCGAAAGGGGACACGCGGGGAATCGGCTGCGACATGCGTCCGAACGGCGGGTGCCCCTGCGCGCGGGTGACTGACACCGGCACGGACCCCATCCCCGTTTCCAGAACCACATCGCCCGCGCGGCTCGCCTCCGACAGCACGACAGCGGTACCGAGCACGGGATGGCCCGCGAAGGGCAGCTCTTCGGCGGGGGTGAATATCCTGATGCGCGCGTCGCCGCCCGATTCGGCCGGAAGGACGAACGTGCACTCCGAAAACCCTAGCTCAAGCGCGAGCTGTTGCATCCTTGTCGCGGAAAGCTCGGCGGCTTCGGTGAACACGCCCAGCTGGTTTCCGGCAAGGGCCACATCTGTGAAGACGTCGACGATCGTGAATGGCAGACTCGGCATCGTGCCACTCCTCCCGTAGGGGCATACTGCGGTCCAGCACACCATAGCACCGCGACTGTTAGGGTTCAGAAGCGCCCGGGGCATGGCCGAGACGGGCGACCCGTGCCCGGCGCAGCTCAAGGCAGAGCCAGTGGGCGCACACTGGGTATCTACCATCATGGACAAGGAGTTCGCCATGAATCCAAGGCTAGCGATGCTTCTAGCGGCCATCGGTCTCGCGCTTGTCACGGGGTGTTCCGCGACGAGGTCCGGTGTGAGTGCGCAAGCGAGCGGTTCAGGCGCCCCGCAGCTCGAGGCCACGCAGGTCGCGAGCGCGGATGTGTACGTCTTTCCGGGCAACCCGAGAGGCGGCATGTGGAACATCGAGATCACCCAAGTGCCCGAGACCCTGCCCCGCGAAAGACTGCTCGACTTCAAGGACGTGCCCGACTACTCCAACTACGACATGCTGGTCGTAGGGAAGGGCGGCAAGGCCGTACCGGCCAAGTACGTGCTGCCGCAGCTGTCCGTCACCGACCGGCTCGGGGAGTCGTACGATTTCACCCTCTACTACGAGGATGGCCTGATGCTCTCGGTGATCCCGGTGGACGCCGGTGACACGGGGATAGAAGACGTGCTCAATGAGTCGAATATCGAGGGCGGACCCCGCGGGTACAAGCGGGCCGTGGTCCGCAAGCAGAAGGCGGCGGTGCGTGAAGGCAGGCTCTGGAGATGGTCGTACAGCGAGGTGGTGCGCAGGTCGATGGCTGAAGTCAAGTGGCTCGAGGAGTCGCGGCGGGGCGTGTGGCTGTGGTACGACCTCTCGAGCTACGAGCTGGACACCCAGGCCCTCATCGAGATCGCCGACGAGATGGTGACACTGCGCACCCGCATGACGGGGAAGAAGATGCCGCCCGCAAGCGGCCGGTACCTCCCACTGGAGCCCGCACCGAGCACCACTACGACGAGGCAGTGGGAGAATCCCGATACCTTCGATCCTGAGGCGACTCCCTAGCCCCGCCGCCTCGCGCGGGGGCGTCGGCGTGCGCCCTCGGCCGAGTAGTGGCATCCTGTGCCTGACTTCGTCACCTGGCACGATGGTCGCGGACGCAGAGTCGACCGCTACTGGCAAAGGAGAGCCATGGACTCCCCCGTTGTGACCGCCCGAGGGGTCGTGCAGCGGTTCGGTCGGCAGGAAGTGCTCCACGGGGTCGACCTCGACGTGCCGTGCGGCGAGATCCTCGGCCTCCTCGGTCCGTCGGGTGCCGGCAAGACCACCTTCGTCAACATCGTCGCCGGCGTCGCCGTCCCGCACGCCGGGGAAGTGCGCGTCCTCGGCACCGAAATGCCGAATCTCGCCGTGATGACCCGCATGGGGTACATGGCGCAGTCCGACGCGCTGTACACGGACCTCACCGCCGCCGAGAACCTGGCGTTCTTCGGCGCGATGTACGGCCTCTCCGGGCGTGAGCTCCAGCAGGCCGGACGTCACGCGCTCGAGGTCGCGCACCTGGACGTCGATCCGCACAAGCTGGTGCGCGCGTACTCGGGAGGGATGCGGCGACGCCTATCGCTGGCCACCGCCCTCCTGCACGGCCCCGAGCTGCTCATCCTCGACGAACCCACGATCGGACTGGATCCGCTCCACCGCGTCGACATCTGGGACGGCTTTCGCCGCATGGCCGAGAGCGGCGTGACGCTACTCGTCACAACACACGTCATGGACGAGGCCGAGCGCTGCGACCGCTTGGCGATGATTCGCGATGGCGTGTTCATCGCTCAGGGCACTCCACAGGGACTGAAGGAGCGCGCGGGTGCCGCGACGTTGGAGGACGCGTTCCTGCACTTCGCGCGAGCGGAGGTGACCGCGGATGCGTAGATCGCTCGCGGTTGCCCTTCGAATCCTGCGGCAGTTCAGGCACGATCCGCGCACGCTCTTCATGATGGTCATCGCGCCCATCGTCGCGCTGGCGGTGCTGAACGTGATCTTCGGTTCACCCGAGTACGTACCGACCATCCTTCACGCGAATGTCGACGAGGGATTCGCCGAGGCGCTCGCTCAACAGGACGCCTCGGTTTCGAGGACCTCAGACCTCGACTCCGGCATATCCGCTCTGGAAGCCGGTGAGGCGGACGGCCTGGTGTCCGAAGCCGACGACGGCCAACTCAAGGTCTGG
>JBBILP010000025.1:0-11332 GCA_037444885.1 Actinomycetota bacterium
TCATCGGGGGTATCCGCAGCTCCTCGAGTCTCTCGCCGGTGAGCGGAAGGCATATCAGGCCTCGGCCCTCTTGCGCCATGAAGTTGACCGCCTCCGGGGTGATCTTCTCCGCGGCCATGACGAGGTCGCCCTCGTTCTCGCGGTCCTCATCGTCAACGACGATCACCATCTTGCCGAGGCGGATGTCGGCGATGGCGCTCTCCGGTGTGACGAACGGTGAGGTCGTTGAATCCAATCTAGCGTCCCTCCCCCAGGTCGCGGAGCATGTCGCCGAGCGAGCGCCTCGTCTTTGCCCCGTCTGAGTCCTCCACCCCGGAGTAGAGCGCTACGAAGCGTTCCACGTACTTGGCGATCACGTCAGCCTCGAGATTGACCTCGTCGCCTATCGGCTTGTCCCCAAGCGTGGTGACACTTTCCGTGTGGGGCACCACGGCCGCGGCGAACCCGTCGGGGAGAATCTGGGCGACAGTGAGCGAGATACCATCAACCGCGATAGAGCCCTTCTCCACCACGTAGCGCATGACCTCGGCGGGCGCCGTGAAGCGGTAGATCGCCGAGTTGCCGGCCTTCTGGCGCATTTCGACGCGCCCAACGCCGTCAACGTGTCCACTGACCATGTGGCCGCCCATGCGGTCCGAGAGCCGAACGGCGCGCTCCAGGTTGACTTTCGCCCCTTGTCGCAGCCTGGATAGCGTCGTACGCCTCAGCGTCTCCTCGCTGACATCGGCGAGAAAGGCGCCCCTTATGAACTTCGCGACCGTCAGGCAGGCTCCGTCGACGGCGATGGAATCACCGATCGCCATGTCGCGGCCGAACTCCGGCGCGTATATCTCGACGCGCATCCCTCCAGAGGTACGCTCCGCCCGAGTGACGATGCCTTGTGATTCGATCAGTCCGGTGAACATGCGCTCTCCTTACAACGTCAATCCGCGCTTCGGGAGCGTGATCGCCACACCGTGACGGCGTCCTCCCCTGCTGTACCCGCTTCCACCGCACGGTAGCGCCTGACAAGGCAACCTTCGGCGGTCTCACCCGACCCGGCGAACAACGCCGGTGCGGCGTTTCCGCCGAAACCCCCCGCATGATAGACGACCAGCTCGTCAATGACGTCGCCGTCCACGGCCGCACTGAAGAGACCCGGTCCAGCCTCTATCAGCACGGACGTGATGTCGCGCTGTCCGAGCAGCCGGAGGGCGCCGCGCAGGCCCTCAGCATAAGGATAGCGCTCTACCTGCACGCCGGCCTCAGTGAGCTGCGAGACGTTATCGGCTGCGACCTCGCTCACGAGCAACATGGAAGGCCCGCTGTCGCCGCGGAAGACGACGTGCGACGCTCTCGGAACCGTGGTACGCGCCAAGACCACGCGTAAAGGCTGGCGGGCAGCCGTAGTACCGTCCGGATCGCGGACTGTCAGCAGCGGATCGTCCGCGCGCAGCGTCGAGGCTCCCACGCAGACCGCGTCGCTGTTCGCCCTGAGGCGTGCCGTGATGAGCGCCGCTTCGGGACCCGTCATGCGACACCGACGGTCGTGCACCAACCCAGCGTGACCGTCCAGCGTTGCCGCGAGCTTCACCCTCACCCAGGGCGACCCGGTCTTCACCCATGTGAGCCACGCCTCGTTCTGCTCGACGAAGGGCGACGGGTCATCGGCGAACTCCACCCCGATGTCCGCCGCGCGAAGCCGCTCGGCGCCTTGACCGCTGACCTCCGGGTTCGGGTCGCGCATTCCGATCACAACGCGGCTCACGCCAGCGCGGATCAGCGCGTCAGTACAGGGCGGCGTGCGACCGTGGTGGGTGCAGGGCTCGAGGGTGACGTATGCGGTAGCGGTCCGCGCGTTCGGGCCGGCCGCGGAGAGCGCTTCGACCTCCGCATGAGGAGCGCCGATCTGAGTGTGGTATCCCTCACCTACGACTTGGCCGTCTCTTACGAGGACACAGCCAACGACTGGATTCGGGGACACCAAGCCGCGCCCGTGCTCGGCGAGAACGTAGGCTCGCCGAAGCCAAGCGTCCTTGACACGCTCTGAAGCGTCGGTGAACAAGCGCATTGCGCTACCGACCTTCCTTCTCCCATCCAGACTTTACTGTCGGCCCCGGGAATCCTCCGGGTCTGCCTCGGTCAGCTCGACCTTGGCTCGCGGGCTTTCACCGCCGGTGGGGACTTGCACCCCGCCCCGAAGAAAGGCTGTTGCGGATTGTACTACAAGGCGCCTTCCGCCGCCGCCCTGATGGCGTTCATGGCGGCCACTGGATCGTCCTGGCAGAAGATGGCGCTGCCCGCGACGAGCACTCTCGCACCGGCCGCCACCACTCTGGGAGCGACGTCGACGTCAATGCCTCCGTCAACCTGTATCCAAGGGGAGACGCGCTCCTCGGCACAGATCGTCGCAAGCCGACGTATGCGCTCGAGCGACCGCTGTATGAACTTCTGGCCACCGAAGCCCGGGTTGACGCTCATAACGAGGACCATGTCGACCATCCCCAGCACATCGCGGAGTGTATCGACCTCGGTGGCTGGGTTCAGTGAGACGCCGGTCTTGACTCCGGCCGCCTTGAGGGCCTGGAGGACCCGGTGAAGATGCGTGCATGCCTCCGTATGAACCGTGATGCTGGATGCACCTGCCTCGACGTACCACTCATACGTGGATTCGGCGTTGGAGATCATCAGGTGGACGTCAAGTGGCAGCGCGGTTACCCGCCGCAACGCCTTCACAATCGGGGGTCCGATGGTCAGATTGGGCACGAAGTGTCCATCCATCACATCCACGTGGACCATGTCGGCTCCGCCGCCGTCGACAAGCCGCACAGCCGCGCCCAACGCCGTGAAGTCCGCCGAGAGCACCGAAGGCGCTAGCAGGACTCGATCCGCCCGCGCTTCGTCGCTCACTGGCGTCCTCCCCCGTCGTCGACAAGCCCCATACCATGACGCTCGTCCGTCGCACTCCTCGTCATCAGCGCTTCAACCGCAGCCGAGGGATGCACCCCTTCGCGCAGGATACCGCGGACCTGTCGAGTGATCGGCATCTCGACCGAGAGGGACTTGGCGAGCTCATCAATCGTGACCGCGGCGAAAGCGCCCTCGGCGACCATATGGGTCCTTGCGAAGAACTCGTCGGCCGGATCGTCCCTCAGTGGCAGCTCTCCACGGCCCACCATCTCACCCAGCCGACGGTTGCGGCTGTGCCTGGACGTGCAGGTGACGACCAGGTCGCCCATGCCGGCAAGGCCCATGTAGGTGAGATTGTCCGCGTTCACGGCGCGTCCGAGTCGTGCCATCTCGGCTAGCCCGCGTGTCATAAGCGCAGCTCGCGTGTTGTCACCGTAGCCAAGGCCGTCGGAGATACCAGTCGCGACGGCGATCACGTTCTTCGAGGCGCCGCACAGCTCTACGCCCACGACATCAGGGTTTGTGTACACGCGGAAGTACGGGGACATGAAGAGCCCCTGCAGTCGCCGAGCGACCTCCTGGTCGTACGCAGCGATCACAGTCGCCGAGGGGATCCTTTGCGCCACCTCTTCGGCGTGATTGGGTCCGGACAGTGCGGCCAGACGGCTGACATCCCCCAAGACCTCGTCCAGTACCTCGGTCATGCGCAGATTGGAGCCCGGTTCGAGTCCTTTCGCCAGTGACACGACAGGCTGCGAGGCGTAGTGCTCCGCGACCGCCTCCGCCGCTGTGCGCATCGCCTTGCTCGGCGTAGCCATGACGACGGTGTCGGCTCCTCGGACAGCCACCGCGAGATCGGTCGTCGCGGTCACGGAATCGGCGAGGACGAGAGGTCGATCCGTCAGGTACCGCGGGTTCCTGCGGTCATGCGCTATGCCATCCGCCACCTCGTGCGAACGCGCCCACATCCGGACGGAGAGGCCCTTTTCCCCGAGAAGTGCGGCGATCGCCGTCCCCCAGGAACCCGCGCCGACGACTGCTATGTGTGCCACGCGGCGCTCCTCCAGTCCACTAGTCGGCCCGTCGCCAGGATACCCTGGCTTCTTCCCCTCGAATGATACGCCGGACGTTGGAGTGGTGGCGCCAGATCACCAAGGCCGCGGCCACGACCGAGAACGCTATGACAGGCGTTCTGTCTCGGTAGAGAAGGACGCAGAGCACCGGATACAGAGCGGCGATGATCACCGAGCCCAACGACACCATTCTGCTGAGCGCGACGACCACTATCCAGACGCCGAGCAGTATCGGCACGGCGAGAGGAGTCACTAGCAGCAAGGCGCCCGCTGCCGTCGCCACTCCCTTGCCTCCGCCGAATCGGATGAAGGGTGAGTACGAGTGTCCGAGCACGGTCGCCATGGCGGCCGCGATCGCGATCCAGTCGCGTCCGGCCGGGCTGAAGCTTGCGGGCGCAAGCAGGGAGGCAACGAAGACCCCCGCGGAACCCTTGAGGGCGTCCAGTAGGAACACGGGGACAGCGGCGCGAGCACCCAAGACCCGAAATACGTTCGTCGCTCCCACGTTCCCAGACCCGTGCTCGCGAACATCGACGCCGAAGAACACCCTACCGATGATCAAAGCCCACGGGATGCCCCCGAGAAGGTACGCCGCGGCGACTCCGGCGCCTATCCTGGCTGCCGCGTCCACGCGGTCAGGCCTTCGACCGGAACGAGAGGCGGATCGGCGAGCCGGTCAGCTCGAACGCTGCCCGCAGCCGGTTCTCGACGTAGCGGCGGAAGCTGTCATCGGCCAAGGTCGGGTGGTTCGCGAAGAACGCGAATGCCGGTGGCGCGGTGCCGGTCTGCGTGGCGTAGTGTATGCGCAAGGTGCGCTTGCCCTTCGAGACGGTGTGGCCGAAGTCGCGCATCTCGGTCAGGAGTCTGTTCAGCGCGCTCGTCGAAACCTGTCGCGTGTAGGACTCGAAGACGTCGTCGACCATGCCGAACAGCTTCCCTACCCCTCGGCCGGTCAGGGCGCTGGCTCTCAGAATCGGTGCGTACCCCACGAAACCCAGACGCTCCCCGACCAGGAACTCGACTTCGGCTTTCGCGTCGTCGTCGGGAAGTGCGTCCCACTTGTTCAGCACGACAACAAGCGCACACCCGCGTTCCTCGGCGAATCTGGCGACGCGTTGGTCCTGGTCGGTGACGCCGAGCGGCGAATCCACGACCAGCAGGGCCACGTCGGCCCGATCGATCGCCCTCATGGCGCGCACGAACCCGTAGTACTCGACGGACTCGTCGATCTGGGACTTCCTCCGCAGACCGGCGGTGTCGACAAGCCGATATCGCACCCCGTCACGCTCCACGACCGTGTCGAGCGCATCTCGGGTGGTGCCCGCAACATCGGACACGATAGCGCGCTCGACCCCCGCTAGGCGGTTGAGCAACGACGATTTCCCCGCGTTGGGGCGACCGATGATCGCTACGTCGATGTCCGCCGCTATCGCCTCGCCACTCGTATCCGGCAGCGCGGCGGCGATCTCGTCGAGGAGGTCGCCGGTGCCGTGACCGTGCGTCGCCGACACGGGCCACGGTTGCCCCAGTCCGAGAGCCCAGAACTGATGCATATCCTCTTCGCGTCCCGGAGTGTCAAGCTTGTTCACGGCGAGTAGTACCGGCCTGTTCGCGCGCTTCAGCAGTCTGCCCACATCTTCGTCGCCCGCTGCGACGCCTACTGATCCGTCAACCAAGAAGACGATGACGTCCGCTTCCTCGGCGGCGGTCATCGCCTGCGCCCTGATCGAGGCGCCGAACGCGTCGTCGGTGCCTAGTTCGATGCCGCCGGTGTCGACCAGCATGAAGTCGCGCCCGTTCCAGTCCGCCCTGTGATAGCTGCGGTCTCGGGTAACGCCGCTCTGGGCGTGCACTATGGCGTCCGACGCTTGAGCGAGCCTGTTCACAAGCGTCGACTTGCCGACGTTGGGGCGTCCGACTACGGCGACGATCGGCAGCGGTTGCGTCCGGGTCACGGCTCTCCTTCAGGCGGCGAGGCGATCCCTGAGAGCAACCCCGCGGCGTCCCAGGATACCAGACGGATGTTCGCACCCGCGCGCTCGGCGATCTCACTCGCGGGTATGTCGTCGAGCGTGAGTCCTTGATCGTTGAGGATGATGTCGGGAACGAGGTACGTTGCGGGAGTACTCGCGGTCGCCGCGTCATCTCGGATGGCGTCGATCACATCTTGGCCCCCAAGCAACCCCGCGACGCTAACGTTGCCCCCGAACAGGCTGTTCTCAACCGCCAGAACGCGGAGCGTGGCGCGCTCGGAAGGCAGGCTCAGGAGCGCCGACGAGAGCACTGGCGCGAACAGCGCTCCGGTCACGACGACGTGCTCGGTGGTTCCCTTGCCAGAGCGGCCGCGCTCCCTGGCCGAGTGGGCGGGCCATGACTCGGCGAGTTCGTCGACGAACGCCCTGGCAAGCCCGATGCCGTTCTCGAACTGCGGGAAACCGTCGTAATCGCCCCAGGAAGGCAGCTGCACATCCGCGAGCAGGTACAACTCGTCGGCGCCGTACGCCCATCTCGCACCTCGGCTCTCGACCATGCGCCGCTGCCATTCGTGTAGGACGGATAGCACCTCTGTGGCGCTCGACTTATGATACGCCGCAGCTGAGTGCGCTCGAGACGTGCGACCGACCGGAACCGCGCCGACGGATGCTATCCCCGTCCGCTGGGCCAGCCATCCCAGCGTTTCATCCAGCACGGGTCCGTCGTTCACGCCCGGGACGAGCACTACCTGGATGTGAACCTCTATACCACCCCGCAGGAGCCGCTCGAGCACTTGCAGAGCGTCATCGTCGTCTGTCGGGCAGAGCAGTCGTCTGCGGACCTCGGCGTCCACGGCGTGCACCGAGACATAGAGCGGGCTGAGGCGTTGCTCCAGGATGCGCTCGACGTCCTGGTCGGCCACATTGGTCAGAGTCACGAAGTTCCCGGCGAGAAAAGACAACCTGAAGTCGTCATCGCGTACGTACAGCGACGATCTCAGGCCGTCTGGAAGTTGGGACACGAAGCAGAAGGAGCAAGCGTTCGTGCACTCTCGGACACCGTCGAAGATCGGATTCTCGAACGCGATTCCCCAGCTCTCGGGACATACGCCCACGCTTCGCCGCATTGAAACCGACAGTCGCGTCCTGTCACTCCGGATGGCGAGGAGCTCCGCCGAGTCGTCCGAGCCCCACCATATCCAGTCGATCGAATCGCGCAACTCGTGTCCGTTGATGTGGGTGAGCACATCGCCGACCCGGATGCCGGCCCTCTCCGCCGGCGAGCCGCTTGCGACGGCCGAAACGACCCCGCCGGAACCGCCCTCAGCCATCGTCGCCGATCGCCTCGATGGCGCGAATGACGCCTTGCATCTGCTCGTCCGGAGTCGATGCCCCGGCCGTGACTCCGACGACGCGCACGTCAGCGAACCACTCGGGGCGAAGCTCATCGGCCGTCTCGACGTGGTGCACCCGCTCGTTCGCCGATCGGCAGATCTCGGCAAGGCGAGTCGTATTGCCCGAGTTGTGTCCTCCGACCACGACGACCAGGTCGACCTCGCGGGCAAGCTCTTCGGCGGCGGTCTGGCGCTTGGCGGTCGCGCTGCAGATCGTGTTGCAGACCCGAAGCTCGGAGACGCGAGGCAACAGAGCCGAGACGACCTCCTCGAGGCGCTCCAGGGATTGGGTGGTCTGCACCACGACGCCCACCTTCCTGCCGGGAAGGTCTTGAGGCAGGTCGGCCACGGTCTGCACGATGAAGGCGTCGCCACCCGCGTGGGCGAGAATCCCCTCGACTTCGGGGTGATCCGCCTCACCGACTATGATCACGGCGTACCCGCCGTGCAGCAGCTCGGCGGCGCAGGTATGGGCGGCTGTGACGAACGGGCACGTCGCGTCGACAACGCGCAGCCCCTTGCCTAGGGCCGCGTCGATGATCGCGGGGTCGACCCCGTGCGTGCGAATGATCAGTGCGCCCTCATCGACGTCGTGAAGATCCCCTGCGACCTCCACTCCCTTCTCGCGGAGAGCCTGGACGGCTTGGGGGTTGTGGATGAGCGGTCCAAGCGTGTGTACGGGTGAACCGCTCGCCGCTTCCTCGTCGGCGAGCTTCAGGGCGCGCTCGACGCCGTAGCATACTCCGGCGTGGCGTGCGACCTGCACTCGCATGCGCTAAGGCCTCCTTGCCTCGGCCAGCTCCGCCGAGATGCGGCGCATTATCTCGCGCATCATCGCGGTTACTCTCTCCTTGCGCGAACCGTCGGGGAAGTCTTGAGGGCTCACCGGCTGTCCGAACCTGATGGTAACGCGAGCGAGCCGAGGAAGTCGCCGTCCCCTTGGCCAGACTTCATCAGTGCCGATGAACGCGACGGGCACGATCGGCACCCCGGCTCGTATCGCGATGAAGGCCGCGCCACCGTGCGCCTCACCGAGCACGTCGCCTCCGGTACCGCGTGTACCCTCCGGGAACATCGCTACCAGCGCCCCCGAACCCAAGAGCGAGGTCGCCGTCGCGATGGCCGTGCGGTCGGCTTCCTCGCGCGCGACGGGAAAGGCCCACAGCCGGTCCAACAGCCACGCCAGGACAGCGCTGCGCCACAACTCGGCTTTGGCCATGAAGTGGGTTGGGCGCGGGGTGGCGCACCAGAGTAGAACCGGATCCATGTACGAGACGTGGTTCCCGGCGAGAAGCGCTGCTCCATCGGGAAGGTTCGAGGCTCCGACCACTTTCACGCGGAACAGAAGCATCAAGAACTTGGCCAGAGTGACTCTCAGGAACGGCGCGAGCGGACTGTTCTTCATCGTGTGTCTCGAGTGGCCGCTTCTACGAGCTCCGCTATGCGATCGACGACCTGATCGACATCCAATCCTGTCGTATCGATCACTCGCGCATCGTCCGCGCGCGCCAGGGGTGATGCCTGGCGGGTCGAGTCGAGTGCGTCCCTGCGCTCGATGTCCGCGAGCACGTCGCCGCGCTCGGTCGCGTGCCCCGCCGTGGCGAGGTCGGATGCGCGTCGACGCGCGCGCTCCTCGGGACTCGCGTCCAGGTACACCTTCACCTCGGCGTCTGGGAAGACGACGGTGCCGATGTCACGCCCCTCGACCACGCTGTCCTCCCCTTCGGTCAAGAGCCGCTGTTGCGCGACCATCGCGGCGCGCACCTCGGGCACGCGGGCCACGGCGCTGACAGCCGCGTCCACTTCAGGCGTGCGAATCGCCGAAGACACGTCGCGGCCGTCGAGAAGAGTCCGTGACGGGAGCGCTTCCCCTTGCTCGTGGACGAACTGAATGCGGGCCTTCTCGGCTAGGCCGGCAAGCGCTTGCGCGTCGTCCAGAGGTATACCGCGCTCCAATGCGGCCAGGGCAATTGAGCGATACATGGCGCCCGTGTCGAGGTAGTGCACTCCCAGCCGAGCGGCCAACGCCTTCGCGACGGTGGACTTCCCCGATCCGGCCGGGCCATCGATCGCCACGATCATTCCTCGGAAGCCTCCATCATGAGGCCCGTCATATCTTCCACGAAAGTAGGATAGGAAACGTTCACAGCCTCGAAGCGATCGATCTCGACGGGCTCCGAGGCGGCCAGCCCGGCCACGTAGTAAGCCATCGCAAGCCTGTGGTCGCCAAGGCTGTCGAGCTCGGCGCCGTGCAGCTTGACGGGACCCTCCACCTCAAGCCAATCCTCTCCGGCACGGACGGTCGCTCCCATGGCGGTCAGGCCCGCGACGATCGCGGCAAGTCGATCCGATTCCTTCACGCGGAGCTCGCCGACGCCCTCGAAGCGGGTCGTACCTTCGGCCGCGGTTGCGGCCACCGCCAGGATCGGTATCTCGTCTATCAGCGACGGCACCTCACCAGCGGTCACGACGGTGCCATGCAAGGGCTCTCCGGCGCGAACGATGATGTGGCCGACGGTTTCCTCTCCAGCCATCGCCAAGGGACTCGGAGTGACGCTCGCGCCCATCCGCGCAAGCACGCGTACGAAACCCGTGCGCGTATGGTTCAGGGCCACGTCGGTGAGGGCGACGGCGCTCCCCGACATCATGAGGGCGGCGACTGTCGGGAACGCGGCCGAGGAAGGATCGGCGGGTATGCCGAGTTCTGTCGCCTTGGGTATCGCCGGGCCGTCCACCCAAGCGGTCATCATGAGCGGCTCTCGCCCGACGGGCACACCGAACGCGGGAAGCAGCTTCTCCGTGTGGTCGCGCGAAGGCGCGGGCTCGCGCACCGTAGTGCGACCGGTCGCTTGGAGGCCGGCCAGGAGCACGGCGGTCTTGACCTGCGCACTGGCCATCGGCAGGTCGTACTCGATCGGACGCAGTCGGGAGATCCCGGTCACGCTGACGGGCAGGCGTGCACCCTCGGCAGACTCAAACGTCGCGCCCATCTGCGCGAGCGGTTCGGTGACACGGCTCATCGGGCGCATCGAGAGCGACTCATCGCCCACGAGCGTCGCGCGGACGTCCCACCCAGCGAGCACTCCGAGCAGCAAGCGCGCGGTGGTGCCGCTGTTCCCGCAATCGAGTGGCGCCCCAGGCGAACTCGGCCCCCGCTCGCCCCAGCCGGTAACGGTGACCGTAAGGCCGCGAACGCCCGGCTCGACAACGACGTGGACCCCGAGAGCGCGGACCGTGTCGATAGTGGCGCGAACGTCGGCGCTGTCCAGGACGCCCGTGAGCGCTGACGTACCCTCGGCCATAGCCGAGAAGAGCACCGCTCGGTGGGAGATCGACTTGTCACCCGGGACGCGGAGACCTCCGCGCAGGATTCCTTCGTGGGGTTGCACCACGAGCGTCACGAAGCGTCACCCGCGCTTTCCTCCAGCGGCGTGACGCGCGGGGAGTAGCCGAGCGATGCCAACTCCGCCAGCAGAGACGGCAGGTTCCCCTCGTCGGTGAGAACGAGTCGTAGCAGGGCGGTATCCTCAGACTGATGGTCGATCTCGATGTCCTCGATGTTGCACCCCGCACTGCTGACTGCTGTGGTGACCTCGCTGACGACCCCTGGGCGGTCGATCACGGGGACGATCAGTTCGGTGAGCTGAGTGCTCGCCGGAACCCATTGCGTCGGCAACGATCTGCGCACATCCGCGGCTCGGTCAAGCCACTCGCGTATGGCCTCGGCGTCGCCCGAACGCACCATGGCCTCGAACTCGCCAATCACGCCGCGAAGCTCTCTCAGGCCTCGGGCGAGCGCACTCGCGTTGTCCAGGCAGATACCCGTCCAGAGATCGGGGCTTCCCGCCGCTATGCGAGTGGTGTCCTTGAAGCCGCCCGCGGCAAGTCGCAGCAACTCACCGCTCTTCCCAGCATGAGCGCCCGCGACGTCGCACAGGGCGGCCGCGGCTATGTGGGGAACGTGGCTGACTATAGCCACGGCATCGTCGTGAGTTGTCGGGTC
>JBBILP010000026.1:0-11280 GCA_037444885.1 Actinomycetota bacterium
CAGTCAGCTTGTCCTCCTCGGAGAGCTCGTCCATGCCGAGAATCGCGATGATGTCCTGCAGGTCCTTGTAGCGCTGGAGAACGGCTTGCACCGCTCGCGCGACCCGGTAGTGCTCCTCGCCGACGATGTCGGCCGCGAGCGCACGCGATGTGGACGCCAGCGGATCCACGGCCGGGTAGATGCCGAGTTCGGCGATGCTACGGGAAAGGACCGTCGTAGCGTCCAGGTGCGAGAACGCAGTGGCCGGCGCGGGGTCGGTCAAGTCGTCGGCGGGCACGTAGATGGCCTGGACCGACGTGATCGAGCCGCGCTTCGTGGACGTGATGCGCTCCTGGAGCTCGCCCATCTCGGTTGCGAGCGTGGGTTGGTAGCCGACAGCCGACGGCATACGGCCTAGCAGCGCGGATACCTCGGAACCGGCTTGCGTGAAGCGGAAGATGTTGTCGATGAACAGAAGCACGTCCTGCCCCTGGTCGCGGAAGTACTCGCAGGCGGTGAGGCCGGCGAGGCCGACGCGCAGCCTCGCTCCGGGTGGCTCGTTCATCTGTCCGTAAACGAGACACGCCTTATTGATGACGCCGGACTCCTTCATCTCGGTCCAGAGGTCGGTACCCTCGCGAGTGCGCTCGCCCACGCCGGTGAACACGGATGTTCCTCCGTGCTGCTGCGCGATGTTGTTGATCAGCTCCATGATGATGACGGTCTTGCCGACCCCGGCGCCTCCGAAAAGGCCGGTCTTGCCGCCCTTGATGTAGGGCTCGAGCAGGTCGACGACCTTGATGCCGGTCTCGAAGATCTCGGTCTTCGGCTCGAGGTCCTCGTAATCCGGGGCCTCCCGGTGTATCGGGTAGTAGTCTTCAGCGGTGATCTGCTCGCCACCGTCGATCGTGTCTCCGAGTACGTTGAAGATACGGCCGAGTGTGGAGGGACCGACCGGCATCATCATCGGGTTGCCGGTGTCCTCGATCTCCATCCCGCGCTGCACGCCGTCGGTCGAGCTCATAGCGACGGCTCGCACCTGGTTGCCCTCGAGGTGCTGCTGCACCTCTGCGGTCAGCTGGACGCGCCCGACCGGCGAGACCGCATCGAGCTTGAGTGCGCTGTAGATCGCGGGCATGGCGTCCGGCGCGAACTCTACATCGATGACCGGGCCGATGACCCTGACGATGCGTCCTACGTTCATTCGCGTTCCCTCATTCCGTTGTGGATCGAATCAGGCGTCTTCCAGGGCCGCGGCCCCGCCGACGATCTCCGCTATCTCGTTGGTGATGGCGGCCTGGCGAGCTCTGTTGTAGCTGCGCGTGAGCGTCGTGATCATCTCGCTCGCGTTGTCCGTGGCCGACTTCATCGCGGTTCGCCTCGCGCCATGCTCGGAGGCGGCCGACTCCATGAGCGCCCGGTAGATGAGCGTCTCGACGTAGGTCGGGAGCAGCAGCTCCAGGACGCTTTCCGGGTCGGGCTCGAACGAGTACTCGGCCGTCAGTTGGGCGGCGGCGACGTCCTCGGCGGCCTCCTCCATGACGCGGCGCTCGATGGGCAGGAGCTTGTGCACCTCGGGCTTCTGCTCGGCGACGTTCTTGAAGCGATTGAACGCGATCACTACCTCGTCGATCTCTCCGGCGGCGTACGCGGGAATCACGCGCGCGGCGATGGCCTTCGCATCCGCGAAGGTCGGCTTGTCCGAGATGTCGCGGTACGACGCCAGCGGCTCCACGCCTCGATAGCGGAAGTACGCGCCCGCCTTCTTGCCCACCGTGACCACATCCGCGGTCACGCCGTCGGCGTCGCTACCGCGGATGTAGCCCTCGGTCAGGCGCAGTATGTTGGAGTTGAACGCGCCGCAGAGACCTCTGTCCGAGGTCACGGCGATGACAACGGCTCGCTGCCGAGTGTCGTGCTCCAGCAGCAGCGGGTGCTCGGCGCCCTTGGCGTTTCGCGCGACGTTTCCCAGGACCTCCATCATCGACAGCGCGTAGGGGCGCGCGGACTCGATCTTCTCCTGCGCCTTCTTTATCTTCGCGGTCGCGACCATCTCCATGGTGCGGGTTATCTGCCGCGTGCTCTGGACGCTGGAGATGCGCTTCTTGATGTCGCGGAGGTTCGGCATCCGCGTCCCCTAGTTCTCCGAGAAGGAGGACGCGAACTCCTCCAGTGCCTTGCCGAGCTTGGCCTCGGTGTCCTCTGAGATCACTTTCTCGGAGGCGATAGCCTTGCCGATCTCGGGATAGGCGCTGTCCACGAACTCCAGGAACTCGTTGCGGAACTTCCGCACGGCCTCCACGGACGTGCCGTCCATGTGCCCTTTCGTTCCGGCGAAGATGACCATTACCTGGTGCTCCACCGAATAGGGAACGTAGCGACCCTGCTTCAGCAGCTCTACCAGACGCGCGCCGCGCGCGAGCGTGGCCTGAGTCGCTCTGTCGAGATCAGAGCCGAACTGCGCGAAAGCCGCCAGCTCGCGGTATTGCGCCAGGTCGAGACGCAGGCTTCCGGCGACCTGCTTCATCGCCTTGATCTGCGCGTTCCCCCCGACTCGGGATACCGATATGCCCACGTTGATCGCGGGGCGAACGCCCTGGTAGAACAGGTCGGTCTGCAGGAAGATCTGCCCGTCGGTGATCGAGATGACGTTGGTCGGGATGTACGCCGAGACGTCACCCGCCTGGGTCTCGATCACGGGCAGAGCGGTGAGCGACCCCGCGCCGTTCTCGTCCGACAGCTTGACGGCGCGCTCGAGAAGGCGACTGTGCAGATAGAAGATGTCGCCAGGGTACGCCTCGCGGCCGGGCGGGCGTCGCAGTGTCAGCGACATCTGCCGATACGCCACGGCCTGCTTCGAGAGATCGTCGTAGATGCACAGAACGTGGCGTCCCGGGTTGTTCGCGTCCGCGGGCTGACCGTTCTCGCCGGTGAACATGAAGTACTCGCCCATCGCGCATCCGGCCAGCGGAGCGATGTACTGGAGGGGCGCTGGGTCCGACGCGTTCGCGGCAACCACGATGGTGTAGTCCATTGCTCCGTGCTCGGACAGGGTCTCGACGACGCCCGCGACGGTCGATGCCTTCTGGCCGACCGCCACGTACACGCAGATGACGTCCTTGCCCTTCTGGTTGATGATCGTGTCGACGGCGACCGCGGTCTTGCCGGTCTGCCTGTCGCCGATGATCAGCTCGCGCTGGCCTCGGCCGATCGGGATCATCGCATCGATGGCCATGATGCCCGTCTGCAGCGGCTGGTGTACGCCCTTGCGCTCCACGACACCGGGCGCCTTGAACTCGAGTGGGCGATGCCCTTCGGCCTGAATAGGGCCTTTGCCGTCGATCGGCAGGCCGAGGGGATTCACGATCCTACCGATAAGACCCCGGCCGCCCGGTACTTCCACGACTCGACCGGTGGTGCGCACGGTGTCGTTCTCCTTGATGAGCTGCGTTTCGCCCATCAGCACAGCACCGACCTCGTCCTCGTCGAGGTTCAGCGCCATGCCGTAGACGCTATGCCCGTCCGCTCCCATGAACTCGAGCAGCTCCCCGGCCATCGCGCCCTTAAGACCATCCACGCGAGCGATACCGTCTCCTACCTGCACGACGGACCCGACCTCGCGTACGTCTACCTCGGGGGTGAAGGATTCGAGCTGGGCCTTCAAGACCTCGGCGATGATGCTTGCGGTGATCTCAGCCACCTACGACTCACCTCCCTGCGGTGCCGCCGAAAGGACGGTGCGCATCGCGGCAAGCTGCGAAGACAGGCTACCGTCGAGCACTCGTCCAGCTACTTTGATGACGATGCCGCCGAGGATCGACGCGTCCACGCGCTCGCGCAGCGTGACCGGCCGAGCCATTGCGGACGTAAGCTTCTCCGTTACCGTCGCGCGCAGTTCGTCCGTCAGCTCGACAGCGGTCGTGACTTCGGCCACGACTAGACCCCGCTCGCGCTCGGCGATCGCCTTGAACGCGCGGGAAACGTCTCCGAGAAGCTCGACCTTGCCTCTGTCCACCACCGCGGACGCGATCGCAACGGCCTCCGGCGCCACCTTGCCGGCGAAGATCTCGCGCATGATGTCGCGCTTCTTGGCCGCGGGAATCGCGGTGTCCGTCAGGACCTCGCGCAACTCCGCGCTCCCGCGCACGGCGCTAACGATGGCTTCGAAGCCCTCGTCGGCCGCGTCGACGGCATCCGACAGGTCGGCGAGGTCGTACAGAGACCTGGCGTAGGTCTCGGCGATCTCGCTAGTTCTCATTCAGACTGCCCACCTCTGCGACGTACTGCTCGATGAGCTTCGCGTGGTCGGCGGCGGAAAGCTGCTGGCCGATGATCTTGCCGGCTACGGCCACAGTGAGGTCGGCGACCTTCGACTGCAGCTCAGCGACCGCGGCCTTACGCTCGGCCTCTATCTCCTCTTTGGCCTTGGCTACGATGGCGGACGCCTCTTCGTTGGCTTTCGCGACGATCTCGGTCTTCATGTTCTCGGCGACCTTGCGTCCCTGCTCGATGACCTTGCCGGCCTCGGCCCTTGCCTCGGCCATCTGCACTTTGTACTCCTCAAGCAGGCGCTCCGCCTCTACCTTCGTGTTCTCGGCCTTCTCCAACGACTCGCGGATCGTCTCGGCGCGCTTCTCGAGCATGCCCGTGATCGGCGGGAACGCGAACTTCCAGAGCAGGAAGAACATGATCACGAACGCGAGCGCCGAAGGCCACATCTCCCCGAACTTGGGCAGGATGATCTCCATGGTGCTCTCTACCTCCTATCAGCAGTCGGTCGGTGTGCTAGCCGCCCGCCTGACCGAAGAGGATGAACGACATGACCAGACCGAAGAGGGCGAGCGCCTCGGTGAACGCTATGCCGATGAACATGGTCGCCTGGAGCTGACCACGCATCTCGGGCTGACGCGCCATGCCTTCGATCGCCTTGCCCGCGACGATACCGATGCCGACACCGGGGCCGATGGCGGCAAGGCCGATGGCCAGACCAGCGCCTACGTACGCGAGACCAGCCTTGATAGCCTCTTCCACTGTCTCCTCCTTGAACGCTTCGGTTCCTGACTTCTTAGACTTCACGCCGATGTAGCGGCGATCTCTCACACACACCGCCGGACGCTATCCGGCGGCCGACCTCTAGTGCTCCGTGTGAATGGACAGGTTGATGTACTGAACGGTCAGCATCGCGAACACGTACGCCTGAATGAGCGCCACGAAAAGCTCGAACACGTACAGACCGACCAAGAGAACCATCGAGAGAGCGAAGATGACGACCCCACCTGCTCCAGCGCCGAGAGCCATGTGGCCCTTCACGGCTTCGATCGCCATCTCGCTCCCAAGCAGCGCGAAAGCGGAGAAGACGCCGAGAACGAGGTGACCGGCGTACATGTTGGCGAAGAGTCGGACAGCGAGCGTGACCGGTCGCATGAAGTTCAGCACGAACTCGAGCACCCACACGATCTGCTTGATCCCGGCAGGTGCTCCGGAGGGGGCGAAGCTGCCGAGGAACTTCAAGACACCGTTCTTCTTGATGCCCTCGTAGTGGTAGTGCAGAAAGACGATGAGTGCCCACGTAGCCGTTACGCTGATTGTGCCGGTGCCGGGCTTGGCCTGGAACATGCGCCAGCCGGCCTCACCCCCGGGAATCGGGACCGGGATGCCCACCAGGCCCCAGAGGTTGCAGAACAGGATGAAGAAGAAGAGCGTGCCGATGAACGGGAAGTACTTGATTCCCTTTGGGCCGAGCGTGTCGGTGACCATGCTGTCGCGCACGAACTCCACTCCGGCCTCGGCGAGATTGGAGATCCCCTTGGGCACGAGCGAGCTCTTGCGTGCGGCGATCATGAAGAACGCCAACGTAGTGAGGAAGCCGACGAACAGCCATATGAGGTAGTTCGTAACCACCACGGGATCGCCGATGCCTGCCTCGTGACCGGTCAGGAGGTCAAGCACGGAGAGTTCGTGCACAAGATGCGCGATCAGCTCTGAGAACTTGCCCCAGAAGTCCACTCGACTACCACCCGCCCTTTCTCAGCAGCCGACGCCACCCGGCCTGCCTGACCATGACGATGTTGAGCGCAAGAAGAAACCCCGCGGCCATGCCGAGCGCAAACGGCACGAACGCGGGGCGGACCCAGACAAACCAAGCGGCGATCAGCGACGCGGCTGCCACGATGCGAAGGAACGTCGAACCGGCGACGATAGCGAGGCTGAATGCGTGACGATCGGGGTCGATCAGATCGTAAGCGCCCTGCGAAGATACAAGTAGTAGAGCTCCAGCGGCCAAACCAAGCAGGCAGGCCACGTAGGGGCTAGTGAGGACAATCACGATATCCGCTGCGAGCGAGGACAGCGCGCAACCCTTCCAAGGAAGCCGGTTATTCCTTACCCCGCGACCCCCCCGAGCGCGGCACCGGCACGCAGCCCGCAAGACAGGGCGGCGCGAGCATCCCGACCGCTAGGCGACCGGCGCGATGGCGCACGCAATTCCGACCGGGGGGCTCGGAAAGCGTGCCTATCGTACACTAAGCCCCTAGGGGGAACAAGGCGTCTGAGCTGGGCGTCTGAGCTGGGCTGTGGCGCCTGAGCTGGGCTTCCGTGAGCGGTCGGGCGCGAAAGTCCAGCTCCTGGGACCGGTCGGCGCGCCCCTTCCGACGAGCCGTCCCGTCACTCGTCGTCTGGATGGTGATGGGCCGCTTCGTACAGGCCGAGCCAGTACGCCATGAACGCCGAGAGGGCTGTGAGCAGCACGAACGTGCCGATCTTTATCGCCGAGGGTGCCCAGCGCATCGCGTACCCGCCGACAGCCAGTGCCGCGGACCACACGTAGATGATGAGAACCGTCTGCCGCTGGTTGAACCCTCTCCCCAGAAGCCTGTGGTGGATGTGACCCTTGTCGGCCTCTTGAATCGGTCGCCCGTGCCGCGTCCTGCGTATGATCGCCGACGCGGTATCAAAAACCGGCACCCCTATGACGAGCAGCGGAACCGCGAGGGCGATGGCGGCGACTGACTTCATGACGCCGAGCATCGAGATGGCGGCGAGCGCACAGCCGAGCATCAGCGCGCCTGAGTCGCCCATGAAGACCGACGCCGGGTTGAAGTTGTACCGCAGGAACCCGACGCAGCCTCCGATGATTCCCGCCGAGAGAACCGCCGCTTCAATCTGATTCGCCTGTGCGGCGAGCACGAGGAAGGTGGCCGCCGCGATCGCGCAGATGCCCGCCGCGAGACCGTCGAGGCCATCAATCAGATTTATCACGTTGGCGAATCCGACGATCCAGCCGAAGGTCACCGGGATGCCGAGCAGTCCGAGCGCGAGCAGTCCGCCGCTGAAGGGATCGCCGATGAAGTCGATCCGAGGGCCGTAGAACACGATGACCGCGGCCGCGCCGATCTGCGCGATGAGCTTGGGAGCGGGACGAAGCGTGAAGATGTCGTCGAGTACACCGACAACGAACATCGCGGCCACGCCGAGCACGGTGCCGAGGGTTTGGCGGTCCATGCGAGAGAACCCGCCCTCGAAGCCCCAGAACAGCTCGCCAGCGACTTGGACCAGAACCGCGACCACGATGCCTGCGAAGATCGCGACTCCGCCGAGCCGCGAAACTCTGCCCTCATGCACGCTGCGGCCGCCGGGGTGCGCCACAATGTCGAACCTCAGGCCGATGGCCCGCGTGAGCGGAGTGAGAGCGAGGGCCGTTCCGAGGGCGGCGAGCAGGGGAAGCGCGATCTGTATGTATCGAGCGGCGTTCACGCGTCGATATCCGCCGAATCCATCGCTGGAACGGGCCGCGCGTCAGCGCTTAGCCGCCGGGACAGAACCTCCGCCTCGGCCAGCATCTCCGCGGACAGCGGGTCGGGATACGACTCGCGGTAGACAATCTCCCGCACGCCCGCGTTGATGAGGATCTTCGCGCAAAGGATGCACGGCTGGTGAGTGCTGTAGACCGATGCGCCCTCGATCGAGATTCCGTGGCGCGCGGCCTGGATGACGGCGTTCTGCTCCGCGTGGATCCCTCGGCATAGCTCGTGGTTGCTGCCGGACGCTATGTTGCGCAGCTCTCGCAGGCATCCGACCTCCTCACAGTGCCTCAGCCCGGCTGGCGTGCCGTTGTAGCCTGTCGCCAGAATACGTCGATCGCGCACCAGCACTGCGCCCGTATTGCGCCTAAGGCACGTCGAGCGTCCGGAGACCTGCTCCGCGATTGCCATGAAGTACTCGTCCCAAGACGGCCGAGGCAAGCTGCTCACCTGCTACTTCGTGCCGAACAGCCGGTCACCCGCGTCGCCGAGTCCTGGAACGATGTAGCCGCGACTGTTGAGGTGGCTGTCTATGGCGCACGCGTAGATCCGGATTCGGTCGCTGACCCGCATGACCTCGGCTATTCCCTCCGGGGCGGCCACGATCACGAGCAACTTGATCGAGGTCGCTCCCCTTTCGAGAAGGTAGTTGACGGCAACGGACGCGGATCCTCCGGTCGCCAACATCGGATCGACAACGAGCACATCGCGCTCGGATATGTCTTCGGGCAGCTTGCAGTAGTAGTCGACGGGTTTTAGGGTGTCGTGGTCACGATAGACGCCGATGTGGCCCACTCTGGCGGCCGGCAGCAGCTCCAGCACGCCCTCGACCATCCCGAGGCCGGCCCTGAGGATCGCGATCACAGCGACCTTCTTGCCCGCCAGTATGGCGCTGGTGGTGTCCGCGACGGGCGTCGACACCACGGTCTCCCCCAGATCGAAGTCGCGGGTCGCCTCGTAGGCCATGAGTTCGGAAAGCTCGCGAACGAGCTCTCGGAACTCCTTCGCGCCCGTGCTGCGGTCCCGGAGGATAGTGAGCTTGTGCTGCACCAAGGGGTGGTCAACGAGAATCAGGCGCCCACCGTATGCATCCAAGCCGTGCAGCACGGCCAACACTTCCTCTCTGTCGAAAGGAGCCACTTGCGGCGCTTGCGCGCCGGGACTTCGCGTCCGGAGACTGCGCCCTAGAGTTCAGGATACAGCGGATGAGCCTCGAGTAGTCCCTTCGCCTCGGTCGCGACGTCTTGCAGCACGCCGGAGTCATCGCGCCCGAAGATCGCCTTCGCGATCAAGCAGCCCACCGTGTGGGCCTCTCCCTCGCTGAAGCCACGGGTGGTCATCGCAGCCGAGCCGACCCGGACGCCGCTCGTCACGAAGGGCGACGTCTTGTCGAAGGGAATCGCGTTCTTGTTCACCGTAATCCCGATACCCTCCAGCAGGCGCTCGGCGTCCTTGCCGGTTATCTCTGCCGCCGTCAGGTCGACGAGAGCGAGGTGATTGTCCGTCCCTCCCGAGACCAGTCGAAGTCCGCACTCGGCCATCGCCTCTCCCATAGCACGCGCGTTCGCGACCACGCGGGTGGAGTACTCGGCGAAACCGGGTTGCAGCGCCTCATGCAATGCCACAGCCTTCGCTGCGATCACGTGCATGAGCGGACCGCCTTGAATGCCCGGGAATATCACCTTGTCGAGCGCGGCGCCGTACTCCTGCTTGCAGAGCACGAACCCGCTGCGCGGACCACGAAGCGTCTTATGGCTGGTAGAGGTAACGAAATCGGCATGCGGAACCGGAGACGGATGCGCCCCGCCGGCGACCAGGCCCGCGATGTGTGCCATGTCGACCAGGAAGTACGCTCCGACTTCCCCGGCGATCGACGCGAAAGCCTCGAAATCGAGGGTGCGGGGATAGGCGCTCGCGCCGGCCACGAGCATTCTCGGCCTGCATTCAAGGGCGATCCGGCGGACTTCGTCGTAGTCTATTCGCTCACTTGAAGGGTCGACTCCGTAGGCACACACGTTGTAGAGCTTCCCGGAGAAGTTCACGGGGCTCCCGTGGGTGAGGTGCCCGCCGTGGGCCAGGCTCATCCCGAGGATCGTGTCGCCTGGTTCGAGCACGGAGAAGTAGGCCGCCATGTTGGCCTGGGAACCGGAGTGCGGCTGCACGTTTGCGTGCTCCGCCCCGTAGAGCCTCTTCGCTCGTTCAATCGCGAGGGTCTCGACGATGTCGACCTTCTCGCAGCCCCCGTAGTAGCGCTTCCCCGGGTAGCCTTCGGCGTACTTGTCCGTCATGACCGAGCCGGTGGCTTCCATGACGGCGAGAGAGGTGAAGTTCTCGGAGGCGATCAGCTCGATCGTGTTGCGCTGGCGGTTGAGCTCCGCATCGATTGCGGCGGCGACCTCGGGATCGACGTGCGGCAGGTACCTCAGTGCCATGCGGCGGCTTTCCTTCCTTTCGCGCGGCTCGCGCATGACCGCGACTGAACAGCGCTATCGCTCTTCGTCCTCTAGCTGTTGGATCGCATCGATGCGCCGGGAGTGCCGCGCGCCTTCGAACTCCGTCCCCAGAAACGCGTCCACTATCTCCTTCGCGTCGTCCGCCGAGGTGTATCGACCGGCGAGCGTCACGACGTTGGCGTTGTTGTGGGCGCGGGCGAGTCTCGCGAACTCGGCAGTGGTGACGTTAGCTGCTCGCACGCCCCGGACCTTGTTAGCGGAAATCGCCATACCCACCCCCGTGCCGCACACGAGGATACCGCGTTCGCCATCTCCGCGCGCGACCGCTCGCCCGACTCGCGCGGCGAAGTGCGGATAGTCCACCGAGTCCTCGCTGACAGCGCCGACGTCGACGACGTCGTGCCCTTCGTCGAGGAGATAGGCCTTCAGCGTCTCTTTCAGCTGGTAGCCGGCGTGATCGGCTCCGAGGTAAAGCCGCATTACGCGTCGAGACCCCTCGCGGTGGTCATGACGTCTGCCTCCGTGATCGCTCCTTCGCGCAGGACTACCGGCTCGACGCCGGTGCAGTCGACGACCGTTGACGGCACGCCGTGATGCGTTTCTCCACCGTCGAGTGTCACATCGGCGGCTGCGATGATGCGGTGCTCTATGTCTTCGAACCTGCCGGGCGCGGGTGCACCGGAGGTGTTCGCCGAGCTGGCGATGATCGCTGCGCCGGACGCGCGAATGAGCTCCTGGACGACCTCGTGGTCCGGAGAGCGCAGGGCCACGGTCCCGCGTTCGTCTCGAAAATCCCGTCCGACAGCGTCAGCGGCCTTCACGACGAGCGTCAGCGGACCCGGCCAGAACCGCTTCGCGAGCCTACGCGCGTAGTCGGGCACGTCGACACCGTAGGCCTCCAGGGCCGCTTCGTCCTCGACGAGCCAGGGGATCGCCTTCTCAAGCGGTCGTTCCTTGATGTCATGAATCTCCTGGGGTCCGATCTGCGAGGAGGACGATGCTCCGATCCCATATACCGTCTCGGTCGGGAACACTACGATCCCGCCGTC
>JBBILP010000027.1:0-10867 GCA_037444885.1 Actinomycetota bacterium
TCCGTCGCGTCGCCAGCGGGAACCATCACCCACACGATGCGTGGCGCGGGGAGCGCCCGTGCCAGTTCGCGGAGCGAGTAGGCTCCCTCGATGCCCTCGGCGACAAGAGCCTTGGTTCGCTCTCCACTGCGGTTGTAGCCGACGACGTGCCAGCCGCTCTCCCGCAGGTTGCGCGCGATTCCGGTCCCCATCTTCCCGAGCCCGACCACACCGACGTGCCGCTCGGACACACGACCGGCGACAGAGGCGGCGGCCCTCTCGGAAACGCCCGGCTCGTCTGGGGCGTAGCGCTCCAGCGGCGCGGCGCCGCGTTCCCATGCGTCCAGAACGGGGTCGATGGTCTCCCACATCGACGCGACCTCATCGGTGGACACGAAGAGCGTCTGATCCCCGGAGATTCCGTCAAGAAGCAGCTTCGCGTACTCCTCGACGTATTGCGCGCGCTCCTCGCGCTCGTAGAGGAAGAAGTCGAATGAGCGCTCTTCGAGTTCTTGGGACAGCCCCGGCTTCTTGGCCCAGAAGTCGATGCGTATGCTCTCGGTGGGCTCCAGAGCGAACACGACCCGGTTCTGCCTGTGTACGCTGTCCGAGCACAGGCAGGGGCGAGGATGTCGAAACGTCACCACGATCTCCTTGCGTGCGCGTCCCATCCGCTTCCCCGACTCTATCGAGATGGGCACGCCTCGCCACCTCGCATCATCGATGGAGAGTCCTAGCCGGAAGTAGGTCTCCGTGTCCGAATCGGGCTCGACGCCTTCGATATCGAGATAGCCGTCGTATTGCGCGCGGTAGCTGGTGGCCGCGACCTCTTCGTACGTCGGCTTTCGCAACGCCCGCAGCAGACGCGCCCGCGCCTCCCGTATAGAGGCCGAGCCCATGCTCCCCGGCTGCTCCATCGTGACCAGGGCGAGCATCTGGAGCAGGTGGTTCTGACCGACGTCGCGCAGCGCACCGACGCCGTTGTAGAAGGCGCCGCGCGCCTCAACGCCGAGCGTTTCGTGCAAGAAGATGTCGATGCGCTCGATCGCCTGACTGCCCCACGCGCTCTCAAAGAGGTTGTTGATGAACCGGAAGTTGAGGACGCCTTGCAGCATCTCCTTGGCGAGGTAGTGGTCGATACGGTACACCTGCTCCTCGCGAAACAGTGTGCCGAGAACCGCATCGAGCTCGCGCGCCGTCTCAGCGTCCTTGCCGAACGGCTTCTCCACCAGCACGCGAGTCCAACCTTCGTCGTCACTGCAGGGGCTCGTGAGGCCCGACGCAGCGAGACGGTCGAAGATCGTCCGATAGTTCTCGGGCGGTACCGCGAGGTAGAAGAGCTTGCTCGAGCAGACACCCCATGATTCGTCCATGCCTGCGAGCAGTTCCGCGAGGGAGGAGTAGGCCCCGGCATCCTCGAAGGTCCCCCGCTGGTAGGCGAAGAGGCTCAAGAACGCGTCTGCTTCCTCGGCGGAAACCCCCATGCCTTGGTCGGCCATGATCTCGGCGACGTGTCGTCTCAAGCGTTCGTCGTCCCACTCCCGCCGAGAGAAGCCGACCACCCGAAAGCGCGCCGGAAGCAACCCTCGGCGATGAAGGAGAAGCAGTGCGGGGACTATCTTGCGCGACATCAGGTCCCCACTCGCGCCGAAGACAACCAGCACGGTGGAAGCTGACTCAGTGTCGTTCATGCCTGGCCTCCCGAATCGCGTCCAGCCGCTACGAGCAAGAGCTTCGCGCGCTCGCCGACTAGCAGGTTCTTACCCGTGCCCGGCCGCAGGGAGAAGATAAGCGCCAACGTGCGCAATCCATCGCCCGAAGGTGCCGATAACCTGGCTAGTGACGGCGGTTCTCGAAGGGAGTCGCGACAAGCGTGGATGGAACGACCGACAACGACGTCGCCCCGAGTAGTCCCCGAGTACGCCCGTTGGGTGTGAGAGATCGCGTCCTGATACTGCTGGCCGTGCTTGTGCTGTTCCCACTCCTGACTCGCCCGTGGCTGGCCGACGTTTCCGCATGGAGGGGCGACGCCTACTTCCACGCGAACGACTACGAGAGGGCGCGCTCGCACCTCGACAGGGCGCTCTTCCTTGACCGATCACACGCGCGGGCCAACTACATTCTGGGCGTGATAGACGTCAAGGACACTCGTTTCGATGAGGCCGAGGGTAGGCTGGAGTTGGCCACGAACGGCGATCCGGACAACGTCGACGCTTGGTTCTGGCTCGGACTCGCACGATACCGGCGCGCGGACTGGGCGGGCGCCGCCGAGGCGCTGGCTCAGGCGGTCGCACGCGGCAAGGACGACGGGTACGTCTTGCGCCTGCGAGAGCGAGCTCTCGACCGCGCGGGATCCGACCCGACCTCCGAGGACGCCTCCTCGGCGGCGCCCGGCGACGGCTCTGCGGGCCGGTGATCGCGGTGAACTGGCTGAACCCGGATCTTGGCGCCATCGTCGGCCAGTACCCGCTGCTCGCCGTTGGGGCAGCCTTCGTGGCAGGACTTGTGACCAGCATCGGTCCGTGCACTTTCGCCAAAGCGATGGCCTTCGCCGGCTACATGGGCAAAGAACCCGTCTCGACTCGGGCCAGGGGGACTCTCCTGGGGGCAAGCATGGTCCTTGGAGTCACGACGTCCTTGGTCGCCCTCGGACTGCTCACTGGGCTGGCAGCCAACGTCACGCGCCTAGGCGAGAACGTCTACTACGTCGCGGGCGGCGCCATCATCCTGATGGGCCTGAGCTCCGCCGGACTGCTCAACATCCAGATTCCCGTTCCCAGGCAGGCCGAGGCTTTGCGGCGGCGCTTCAGGAATACCCGCGGGCCGGTGGGCGCCTACGTGCTCGGTCTGGTGTTCGGCCTCATGCTGTGCCCATGTTGTCTTCCCGGGCTGCTAAGCATCTACGCCCTCACGTTCGCCCAGGGCGAGGTCGCGTATGGCATCGCACTCGTAGCGGCGTACACGCTGGGCCATCACGTCCCCGTGCTCGGAGTCGGGATCTTCGCGGGAACGGTCAAGGGACTTCGGCACCTTCAGCCCTGGCAGTCCCACGTGGAGACGGCGCTCGGAAGCATCATGGTGGTCGCTGGAGCATTCATGCTCTGGATCGCGTAGGGAACGTCCGTCGGGCCGATGCCTCAGGCGTCTCGGACTATCCGATCGGCCCGCATGTAGGGACGCAGGACCTCCGGCACGACAACCGAGCCGTCGGACTGCTGGTAGTTCTCGAGTATCGCCGCGATCGTGCGGCCGACGGCCAGGCCGCTCCCGTTCAGAGTGTGCACGAAGCGCGACCCAGAGAACTCGCCGGGGCTTCGGTACTTGATGGCCGCTCGGCGCGCCTGGAAATCCCAGCAGTTGCTGCAGGAGGAGATCTCCTTGTAGTCGCGGTAGCTGGGCAGCCAGACTTCGAGGTCGTAGGTCTTCGTCGCGCCGAAACCCATGTCCCCGGTGCACAGCAGCGACACCCGGTGCGCTAGGCCGAGTTGTTCGAGAATGCAGGCGGCGTCCGCGACCATTCCTTCGAGCGCGTCCATCGACTGCTCGGGACGCGCGAACTTCACCAGCTCGACCTTGTCGAACTGGTGCACCCGGATCATGCCCCGGGTGTCGCGTCCCGCACTCCCGGCTTCCTCCCGAAAGCAGGGCGTATATGCCGTGTAGTGTAGCGGCAGGTCATCGGCCTCGAGCACCTCGTCGCGATGCAGGTTGGTGAGCACGACCTCGGCGGTGGGTATCAGATACATCCCGTCGGTCGTTTTGAACAGGTCATCCTCGAACTTGGGCAGGTTGCCCGTCCCCTTCAGCGTCTCGGCGTTGGCAAGGACGGGTGGCCACCATTCCTTGTAGCCGCGCTCCAAGTGCGTGTCGAGCATGTAGTTGATCAGCGAGCGTGCGAGCCGCGCACCCGCCCCGCCGAGCAGCACGAAGCGTGCTTTGGCCAACTTGACCGCCCGTTCGAAGTCGATGACGCCGAGCTCCGGCCCCAGGTCCCAGTGCGCTTTGGCCTCGAAATCGAAATCCGGCGGAGTTCCCCACGTCCGGACGTGGGTGTTCTCGGTCTCGTCGGCACCGACGGGCACGCTCTCGTGAGGTAGGTTGGGGACGGTGAGCAGCAGGTCCTGAGTCTCGGAGTCAACGCAGTCAAGCTGCGCTTCCAGCACCGAAACCTCGTCGTTGAGCTCCCTTACCTCTTGCTTCAAGGCTTCGGCCTCATCGCGCTGGCCGGTCTTCATCATCTCTCCGATGAGCTTGGAGGCCTCATTCCGCCTGGCCTGACGGGCCTCGACCTGGCCTATGAGTTCGCGCCGCCTCTCGTCCGCCGCGAGGAAGGCGTCGAGGTCCCAGACCGCTCCCCGCGCGTCGAGGGCCTTGCGTACGGTGTCCGGGTTCTCTCGCACGAAACGCGCGTCAAGCATGCTGGCCTCTCTCTCGCGACTGGGCCTACGCTTCTCGACCTGCGTTGCGCCGACAGCGTCCCCGCGCCTCGTGGAAGCGCCCGTATCCGGCCCCACATCGTCTCGGAGTATATCCGAGGAGGGCGGGAAGTACCGCCCGAGCGCGCATGCGGCTAGAATCGGGATACGCGACCCCCTGCGCGCGGCGGGAGCAGGCTGTGGCCACTGGCGATGATCGAGAAACCAGCGCGGCTGAGCCGCCGGAAGTGGCGGCGCTTCTCTCCTCGCCCGATTCCGAGCCAAGCTACCGCGATCTCTTCGAGAACACGCCTGTGACTTTGTGGGTGGACGACTTCTCGGAAGCCCACTCGCTAGTTCGGGACCTTGTCGCGCGGGGTGTTTCCGACCTCAGAGCCCACTTCACGGCGCACCAAGGCGACCTGCTCGCCTGCCTCGAGGGCATCAAGCTCCTCGACGTCAACACCGCTTCGCTCGAGGCATACGAAGCGACGAGCAAGCAGGATCTACTCGGGTCGTTGCCGTCGCTTCTGGGACCTGACGCCCTGGACCGCGCGATAGACACCCTCGAAGCGATCGCGCGCGGCGAGACGAGCTTCGAGCATGAAGCCGTGAACCTGACGACGAGCGGTCGCCCGATGGACGTGCTCGTGCGGTGGCGCGTCATGCCGGGATTCGAACACGACTACTCCCGGGTGCTCGTCTCGACCAGCGACATCACCGAGCGCAAGGCAACCGGCACCGCGCTGCGCGTCTCCGAGGAGCGTTACCGTACACTGGTCGAGGCCGCTCCGATAGCGATCGCCGTTACCGCGGCCAAGGATGGTTCGATTCTGTTCGCGAACCCGGCCGCCGTCGCGCAGATCGGCGCGTCTTCCGCCGCTGAGCTGCTCGGACGGCGCGCAGCAACAATCTTGCATCCCGACACGCTTCACCGCGCAAGGGACAGGTCGCGACAAGTCCTCCGGACCCACCAGGTGAGTGGACCCTCCGAGGAGCGCCTGGTCCGCCTCGACGGCGGTGTGATCACTGTCAAAGTCACGTCCATGTACGTCGAGTTCGAGGGGCAGCCGGCCATTCTCGGCATCTTCGAGGACATCACCGCGCGCAAAGAGGCCGAGGCGGCGGTTGAGGAGTCCAAGAGGCGCTTTCGCGCCATCGTCGAGTCCGTGCCTCTCGGCATGCACATCTACTCGTTGGATGGGGCCGATCGACTCGTACTGATCGGCACTAACCTCGCGGCGGACACGATTCTGGGCTTCAATCACTCAGTCGTCTTGGGCAAGCCGATAGAGGAGGCCTTTCCGGGACTCGTGGGAACGGATCTGCCCTCGCTCTACAAGGGCATCGCACTCGATGGAGGACCACCCATGCACTGGGACGTGTTCCAGTACAGCGACGGCCAGATCGCCGGCGTGTTCGAAGTCGAGGCGTTCCAGGTTGAGAGCGGCTCGATGGCGGTGATGTTTTCCGAGATCAGCGAACGCCGGCGCATGGAGAAGGAACTTGAGGACCACCGCGCGCACCTCGAGCAGATGGTCGAGGAGCGGACGGCGGAGTTGCTCCAGCTCAACCGCGAACTCGAAGAGGCCACCGCCGCCAAGGACGCCTTCCTCGCGAGCATGAGTCACGAGCTGCGCACCCCGCTGAACTCGATAATCGGCTTCTCGGGAATACTGGCCCAAGGCCTCGCCGGCCCTATGAACGACGAGCAGCAACGGCAGATCGGCATGGTGCAGCGTTCAGGACAGGTGCTGTTGGACCTGGTCAACGACGTCTTGGATCTGGCGACCATCGAAGCCGGCAAGGTCGAGATCCGCCCCGCCGGCATGTCCGCGGTCGAGGTGCTGTGCGACCTCGCGGAGATGATGCAGCCGATGGCCGAATCCAAAGGACTCGCGCTGGAGTGCGAGCCGAAAATGGGTGCCGGCGACATGATCTCGGACCGCGACCGGATCGAGCAGATCCTCCTGAACCTGCTTTCGAACGCGATCAAGTTCACTTCGAGCGGATCGGTCACGCTTGCGGTTCACGAAGGAGAGGGCGACACCGTCGTCTTCTCGGTCCGAGACACAGGCATCGGAATCCCCGCTGACGACCTGGACACGATCTTCGAGGAATTCCGTCAGCGTCCGCCAGTGGACTCCGCGAAGTACCCGGGCACGGGTCTCGGGCTTGCGATAGCGCGGCGACTGGCGCGACTGCTGGGCGGCGACGTGACGGTCGACAGCGAGATCGGCGTCGGCTCGACGTTCATGCTCGAACTGCCCCGCATCTACGCCCCAGACTAGACGGCGGATGCGGCCCCCTGTGGATGCGGCCCCCTACAAACCGGCCCGCCGAGCCTGTATCGTTCGGTGACGGGGTCCGACACCGGCCTCGTCGCTTCTCGCGGAGGTGCACCTATGCAGGAACTCGCTGGACAAGGAACGGATGAGAAGTCGCATCCGCTGCGCACGGCGATTGCGGGCATAGTGCTACTCGTCATCGTGCTTGTGGTGCTGCTGCTTTGGAACCCCTGGCGGGGCAACCGCACCTCGCGCGTGGAGAGGGGCGGCGGTATCGTCGAGACGTTGTCGGACAGGGCACCCTCGCCCACTGACATAGCCATCTGGGCAAGACCTGGGCTCAGCGTCGAGGCGCTGCTGACCCGGCACGGGCTATCCGGCGCGACGGTGACCGCGTTCGGAGACGGAACCTACGTCGTGTCTCTTCCCTCGGAGATCAACGCCGACAAAGTCGTCGAGCAACTGAAGCGAGACGATTCGCTCTACGACGCGGGGCATGTCTACATGGAGACGAAGTAGCCGCGGACGCCCGCCGCGCGGCGGGATCGGCGGACGCGGTTGTCGCTACGTCGCGGCCGGGTAACTCCCAAGCACTTTCACCTGCAACAGCTTGCAGGAAAGGCACTTGAGAGCGAGCTGCACCTGCTCGTCCGACCTGTGACCCTCTAGGTCCACGAAGAACATGTACTGACCGAGCGCTTCCTTCGTTGGGCGTGACTGGATCTTCGTGAGGTTGATATAGCGGTACGCGAACTCCTGCAGGATCTGCAGGAGCGCGCCCGGCTGGTCCTTGTGGATGAAGAGCGCCAGGGACGTCTTGTCGTGTCCGCTCGGCGTCGGCTCTTCCCTTCCGATCACTACGAAACGCGTTTGATTCCCCTTGTGGTCCTCAATCGAGTCGAAGAGCACCTCGGCCGAGTACAGTTCGGCCGCGAGCAGCGTCCCGATCGCTGCCACGCCGCGCTCCGCGACCGCTCGCTTCACGGCCTCGGCCGTGGAGTTCGCGGCGGACACCTGACGCCCGGGCAGTATGCGCGAGAGCCACTTCCGGCACTGAGCGGTCGCATGCGGGTGGCTGGCGACTTGCGTGATCTCCTCCACCTTCAGGCCGGGAGCGACTATGAGCGCGTGGTGGATGTCGCGCACGAGTTCACGCTCTATCGACAGCGCATGATCGAAGGACAGGGCATCGAGGGTCGCGTTCACGCTACCCTCGACGGAGTTCTCAATCGGCACGATGCCGCGGTCGGCCTCGCCCGATTCCACGGCCTCGAATACATCGGGTATCGATAGCTTCGGGACCGCGATCGTTCCCTCCAGACCGAGGCTCATCAGCGCTTCCTCGGTGAACGTGCCCTCCGGACCCAGGAAAGCGAAACGTGTCACAGCGCGGCCTCCTCGTCTGAAACCGTGTCTTCGTGCGGCGCAACCGCCTCATCGTCCGCAGTCTCATGCGTGCTGTCCACGGGGGGCTTGGCCACCCTGACCCTGTCCTTGCCTGTCGTCTTCGCCTGATAGAGAGCCTCGTCAGCCTGGCGCAGCAGACCGTCCTTGTCGGTCGCGTGCCGAGGATAGCTGGCCACTCCGAGGCTCACGGTCATTCGCACGACACCCTCTCCGGACGCGTTGCGGAAGCGATGCCGGGCCACCGTCTCGCGGATCTTCTCCGCCACGACGAATGCGCCCGACGCATCGGTCTCGGGCAACACTATCGCGAACTCCTCACCACCGTATCGCGCAACCACGTCCACCTCACGGACGCTGCCCTGCAGGAGGGACCCGAACTCGGCGAGCGCGGCATCTCCCGTCAGGTGCCCGTGAGCGTCGTTGAGTCCCTTGAACTCGTCGACATCGATCATGACAAGCGACAGGTTCTTGTCGTATCGACGCGCGCGCTCGAGTTCCTCGTCGAGGCGCTGCTGCAGGTAGCGGTAGTTGTTCAAGCTGGTCAGCTCATCGGTGATCGCCAACCGCCGAGTCAGTTTGTAGAGCTGCGAGTTCTCCACGGCGACGGCCAGCTCGCTGGCGATCGCCTGCAACACGATGTTGTCCTCCGCCTCAAGTGCCGCAAGCGCGCTCGGCTCGGCGCAGAACACGACCATCGTGGAATCGTGATCGATCAGCGACACGCAGTTGTAGTGGATGTCCTCGGTCGTCCCTGAAAGCTCGTATTCACTGCCGACGGCCCGGACGCGAAGGCCACCTGTCGACTTGCTCGCCGAGAACAGCATCTCCGATCTCTGCTTGTCTACCACGAAGAGGTGACATGAGGGGACGTCGAGCACCTTCTGGATGATCTCGATCACCAGCGGTCCGACCTTATCGAAGTCGAGCGAGGAGTGGATGATGTCGGTGATCTGGGAGATGGCCTGCAACTCGGTGATGCGACGTCTCAGCTGGGTGTTCAGCACACCGACCTGCTCGCTGGTGCTTCGCGCATCGACCTCATGCCGGGCTATCGTACGCACTATCTCCGTCACGACGAAGCATATGAACACGAGCGCGACGCCCTTGAACACGAGGAACGCCGTGTCCGCGGGAAGGAACGTGCCCTCCCGGTGCGCGGCTGTGATTGTAGGCGCCCACAAGTGGGCGCCTACATACGTCAGCGCCGTGAGCGTCGCGGTACCCAGTGCCAACCGCCTGTTAGACGTCACCGCGAAGACTATCGGGACGCCCACCGCGACAGGGTATACGGGATCCTCGTGAAGATGCGCGCCAACGGTCATCGCGGCGATCGCGATAAGATCGAACGGGAACGCGGCGAACAGGAATGCGCTGGAGGTCTCGGCGGACAGCATGGAATAGACGACGATCACAGCCGTGACGACCGAGAAGCCGGCGACGCCCCAGAAGAACCACATGCGCTGAGGTCCGGCGTCGAAGGTCAGCGCGCCGACAGCCTCCAGGACCAGCAGGAAGACGGCGACCATGGTCCGGGCGATGAGGTACGCACGGTTGATCGGCTGATGCCTCTCATGCACACCCCCACCGGGCACTTGGGTACTCGACCTCCCCGGAACTGGACTCTCCCACCGTTTCGCGTGTGGCACGCGACGCGCGCAACAGTATACCCTGTCTACGGTGGCCTTTTGTGCGCAAGAACACGGATGGCGGGATGCATTGGACAAGAATCGACTGATAGAGATGCTTCGCTCGGTGGCGGACGGCGAGTTGAATCCCGAGGACGCGGCCGAGCGCCTCGAGGACTTGCCCTTCGCCGACCTCGGGTTCGCAAAGGTGGACCATCACCGCGCCCTGAGATGCGGCTTTCCCGAGGTCGTCTTCTGCCAGAGCAAGACGGCCGAGCAAGTCCGCGACATAGCCCTTGAGCTGCTCACGAGAGGAGACGTACTGCTCGCCACGCGGGCCGATTCTGAGCACTTCCAGTCCGTATCCGAGCACATCTCCGACGCCACCTATCATCGGGAGGCCCGTCTCATAGTGGTAGACCGCAGAGAGCGAGCGGCTTCCGTCGGCCACATCGTAGTGGCCTCAGCGGGGACGGCGGACACCGCGGTGGCCGAGGAGGCTGCCGTCTGCGCCGAGGTCATGGGCAACCGCGTGACTCGGCTGTACGACGTCGGGGTAGCGGGAGTGCATCGCCTGTTCGCGCATCGTCGGCTGCTTCGGGAGGCGCGTGTCGTCGTGGCTGTCGCGGGGATGGAGGGCGCGCTCCCCTCGGTGGTGGCGGGACTGGTGGCCGTTCCAGTGATCGCCGTTCCCACGTCGGTGGGCTATGGCGCGAGTTTCGGAGGCATCTCCGCTCTCCTCACGATGCTGAACTCGTGCGCCAACGGCATAGGTGTGGTCAACATCGACAACGGATTCGGCGCCGCGGCGCTCGCGGACCGCATCAACAAGGCCGGCGAATCGCTCGGCGCGAGCGCCGGGGACTTGCCGACCTGCCGAGCGGAGACCTAGTTGATCGCGTATCTCGACTGCTCCACCGGAGTATCCGGTGACAAGATGCTAGGCGCGCTCCTGGACGCCGGCTTCGGGGAGGAGGAGCTGCGCGGGTGCATCGGGGCTCTCGGAATCGACGATGCGCGTCTGCTCATCGAGCGCACCTCCTCGCACGGCGTGCAAGGGGTGCGGATACGGGTGGACACGGCTGGCGACGAGCACGCGCGCACGTGGGCGGAGATCGATGACATGATCGCGCGCGCTCCGCTTTCGCACGAC
>JBBILP010000028.1:0-10601 GCA_037444885.1 Actinomycetota bacterium
ACGTGTTCGAGATCGACTACCCAGATCTGTCCGAGGTCGACGAGAAGCTCATGAGGCTGGCAGAGCAGACCAAGGGGGCAATCGTCACGGTCGACCACAATCTCAGCAAGGTCGCCCGCGTCAAGGACCTGCACGTGCTGAACCTCAACGAGCTGGCAGCCTCCCTTCGTCCGGCATACCTTCCCGGAGACACCATCGAACTGCTCATCGCGCGCGAGGGCAAGGAGCACACTCAGGGTGTCGGCTACCTGGCGGACGGCACGATGGTCGTGGTACACGGAGGTAAGGACTTCATCGGCCAGAACATCGCGACCGAGGTGACCTCCGTGCTTCAGACATCGGCGGGGCGAATGATCTTCACGAAGACGAGAGCCTGACGGGGGGCGCGTGGAATCCGTCTCGGTCATCGTGGTGGCCGGCGGCACGGGGGACCGTTTCCGCGGTCCCGGCGGGAAGCAACTCGCACTCATCGGGGACTTGCCGATGCTCGCGCACACGTGTATGGCGATCGAGCGCTGCGCGCGAGCCGACGAACTTGTGATCGTGGCGCACCCCGAGCGGGTTGAGGAGTACACGGCCGCCATTGCCGGCTCGCTGCACAGGCTGGTCCCGAGGATCGTACCCGGCGGGAACACCCGGCAGGACTCGGTGGCCGCCGGGCTGGCCGAGGTGTCTCCTTCGGCCAAGATAGTGGCCGTGCACGACGGGGCGCGACCGCTGGTATCGGACGCGGTCGTGACGGCCGCCATCGAGGCGGTCGAGAACGACCCGAGCTGCGCCGGTGCGATTGCGGCGCTTCCCGCCTACGACACGGTCAAGGAAGTGAGCGGCGATACCGTGGCGGGGACGACGGACCGCGACAGATTCTGGTTGGCCCATACGCCGCAGGTATTTCGTGTGGCGGCCTTGCGTGAGGCCTACGCCGCCGCCGTTCGTGACGAATTCCTCGGCACGGATGATTCATCCCTGGTCGAGCGAATCGGAGGCAAGGTGCGCGTGGTGGCGGACCGCCGGGACAACATCAAGGTGACCCTCCCCGAGGACCTTGCACTGGCCGAGGCGCTCATCAGGGCCAGGGAACGCGAAGGAGGGCATCGGCCGTGAAGATAGGCTTCGGCTTCGACGCTCACGCCTTCCAGGATGGTCGCAAGCTCATCTTGGGTGGAGTGCATTTTGAAGGGGAGCGCGGCCTCGCGGGGCATTCGGACGCGGATGTGCTGCTGCATGCGCTGATGGACGCGCTGCTTGGAGCGATACGCGCGGGCGACATCGGGACCTTGTTCCCCGACTCGGATCCCGCGTTCGCTGGAATCTCCAGCGTCGAGCTCCTGCGGCGAGTCGGCACGCTGGTTCGCGAGAAGGGGGCGACGCTGGCGGACGCGGACTGCGTTCTGGTGGCCGAGTGGCCTCGCATCGCCGCGCATCGAGACCGCATGAGGGCTAACATGGCGAGTGCGCTCGATGTAGAGACCGACCGCATCGGGCTGCGGGCTACGACCACGGAGGGACTAGGGTTCACGGGCCGTCGCGAGGGGATAGCCGCGTACGCGGTTGTGCTCGTCGAGACGGTGACGCCGTGATACGCGTGGCTTGGAGCAGCAGCACTGATGGTACAATCAATCCATAGTGTTCTAGTAGGAAATAGGCAGGCGAATCATTGCTCGCAGGCCGAAGGCTGACACGGAGGGCACGTGGGCGCGCTCGCTCGCATTAGCCGAGATATCCAATCGGTCAAGGACCGCGATCCCGCGGCGACATCCACGCTGAGCGTTCTGGCCAACTACCCCGGGCTCCACGCCATATGGACGCACAGAGTCACGCATCGGCTGCACCGCGGCGGCTTCGTGTTCTTGGCGCGCTACATAAGTCAGGTAGCGCGGTTCTTCACCGGGGTTGAGATCCACCCCGGCGCCACAATAGGTGACGGCTTCTTCATCGATCACGGAATGGGCGTGGTGATCGGCGAGACCACGATCATCGGCAACGACGTTACCCTGTATCAGGGTGTGACCCTGGGGGGGACGGGCAAGGAGAAAGGCAAGCGCCATCCTACGCTCGAGGATTGCGTGGTCGTGGGCGTAGGCGCCACAGTGCTGGGCGACATCACCGTCGGCCGGGGTTCGAAGGTCGGCGGCGGTGCCGTTGTGATCAATGACGTGCCGCCCAACTGCACCGTGGTCGGCGTTCCCGGGCGGGTCGTCGTGCGCGAGGGGCTGAAGGTCGAAGCCATAGACCTGCATCACGAGGATCTGCCCGATCCAGTCATCGAGATGTTCAGGTGTCTGCAGCGTCGAATCGACCGGATGGACGGGAAGCTGACCGTGCTCACTGGTGAGCGGACAGAGGCGTCTGGCGAACGCATCGAGGAGGCAGTCGGCGAGAGCCAGGCTCCGGAGGAGCGGTCCACCGAGTCTTGTCCGATAGACCAATGAGCGAGGAGTGACGCCGGGCATGCCGATCCGTCTGTACAACACGCTGTCGCGCGCCAAAGAGACCCTCGAGACGCGGGACCCGGGCACAGTTGTGATGTATGTATGCGGCCCCACGGTGTACAACCACATCCATATCGGCAATGCCCGGACCTTCCTGTCGTTCGACGTGATTCGGCGATACCTGGGCTTCCGAGGCTACGACGTTCGCTTCGTCCAGAACATCACCGACGTGGACGACAAGATCATCGATCGGGCGAGGGAGGAGGGCATCTCTCCCGCGCGGGTCGCCGAGGTGTACACGAACGCCTTCCTCGAGGCGATGGACGCGCTGGGCGTGGAGCCTCCCACTGTTGCTCCCAGGGCCACGGAGACTATTCCGGAGATGATCGAGATGGTCGTCGGCCTGATCGAGCGAGGGCACGCCTATGTAGTGGGCGGCGACGTCTACTTCTCGGTCAGATCATTCGCAGACTACGGGAGACTGTCGGGTCGAGACGTGGACGAGATGCGCTCTGGCGCGAGGGTTGACGTCGACGAGCGCAAGAACGACCCGCTGGACTTCGCGCTCTGGAAGGCCGCGAAGCCAGGCGAGCCGCATTGGCCGTCACCGTGGGGAGACGGTCGTCCCGGGTGGCATCTCGAGTGTTCGGTGATGTCGCAAAAGTACCTGGGTACGACCTTCGACATCCACGGCGGCGCGTCCGACCTGATCTTCCCGCACCACGAGAACGAACTCGCGCAGTCCGAGGCAGCCACCGGCGAACCGTTCGTTCGCTACTGGCTTCACGGCGGGTTGCTGCAGGTCAACGCCGAGAAGATGAGCAAGTCGCTCGGGAACTTCATGCTGCTCAAAGAAGTGCTGGACAGCTACCGTCCCGAGGTCGTGCGCATGCTCATGCTCCAGACGCACTACCGCAGCCCTCTGGACTTCTCCACTGATCGGCTCGATGAAGCCCGGACCGCGCTCGATCGACTCGACAACCTAGTGCGAAACGTCGAGTGGGCTCGCAGCGCATCGACGACCGAAGGCGGAGCGCCCGGCGACGAGCGCACGGGACTCGAGAAGGCGATCGCTGAAGCCAAGGCGAAGTTCGAAGCCGAGATGGACGACGACTTCAACACCGCAGGAGCCCTGGGATCTCTCTTCGAGCTGGCGCGCGCGGCAAATACGTTTCTGGCGCAATACCAGTCGGACCTGTCCTCGGCCGATGTCTCGGCGCTGACCACTGCCGGTGACACGGTCGTCGAGTTGCTTGGCGTCTTGGGGATCCAGCTTGGCCATCAGAAGCGGGAGGGTGCGTACCCGGACGAGGTGTTGTCGTTGTCAGCGGCGCTCGCCGGGTATGCGGGGGCCGACACTCAGAAGGCCGTCGAAGCCCTGCTCGCCGCGCGTGCGGCGGCGCGCACGGAGCGCAATTGGGCGGCGGCCGACGCCATTCGCGATGGGCTCGCCGCCCTTGGCTTCACGATCGAAGACACCGCCCAGGGGGCTCGAGTGACCTTCTGCGTTGACGGATAGGACGATGAGCGACGTCATCGAAGGGCGCAACGCCGTCCTCGAGGCGCTGCGCGCAGGGCTTCCTTTGGAGCGAATCCTGATAGCGCAGGGCGTGAAGGACGACGAAGTGCTGCGGGAGATTCGCGAAAGAGCCGCGAGCACCGGCGTCACTACCGACCTTGTAGCGAGGCGTTCGCTCGACTCTCTGAGCAATCGGAAGGCGCACCAGGGCGTACTCGCTCGCTGCGAGTCCTTCCGCTACACGGAACTCGACGACGTCTTGCGGAGAAGCGAGCCGAACGCACGGAGCTTGCTCCTCGTGCTGGACCACGTGACTGACCCCGGAAACCTGGGGGCAGCAGCGCGCTCGGCTGAAGTCGCCGGGGCAGACGCCGTCTTGATCCCCAAAGACCGTTCAGCGGGAGTGACCTCCGTCGTGTGGAAGGCGTCGGCGGGTGCAGTCGGTCATCTGCCAATCGTGCGCGTCACGAATCTCGCGCGGACACTCACATCCCTCAAGGGGGCCGGGTATTGGGTCGTGGGCGCGGCCGCGGAGGCCGCGATCTCGCTGTGGGATGCCGAGTTGGGCGATCGTGTCGCCGTCGTTCTCGGATCGGAGGGGCGGGGCCTGTCGCGGCTGGTTTCCGAGAACTGCGACCAGCTGGTGTCGATTCCAGTCGCGGGCAACGTATCCTCTCTCAACGTGGCCCAGGCCGCATCGGTGCTGATGCTGGAGTGGGTAAGGCAAGGCAGACGTCCGGGATGAGTCGACAGCCGTTGCTCATCGTTGACGGCTCCAACCTGCTTCATGCCGATGCCGAGTACCGTCGCGTGGCGGCGAGGGACGTCGATTCCGCTCGCGCGCGACTCGCGTCTGAGCTTGCCGCGTTCGCGGCCGACGAGTATCGGGCGGTCGTGGTGTTCGATGGAGGCGAAGCGGGCGCGCCCAGACACCTGCTAGGGGCGGTGATCATCTTCTCCGGTCGGGAGACCGACGCCGATGCCATCATCGAACGCCTTGCGCTGAGAGCGCGAGGCCGCGGTGACCGGGCTCTCGTTGTGACTTCCGACGCCGCTACTCGATGGACGGTTCTCGGCCAGGGAGTAGACCTGGTGACGTCGAGTGAGTTCAGCAGAAGGCTCGACGTTTTTCGCTCAGAGATCGCCGCGGAGACGCCGTCAGGCAGCCCGCGATCGACGGTGGAGGAGCGGTTGCCGCCCGAGGTCAGGGAGCGCCTGAGGCGCTGGGCGCGGGGCGAGCGGTCCTAGACTCGGCCCGACACCGCCTCTTACAGGTTTCTTCAGGTTTGTGGGGATTTGTTGACAGGCTGTCTCAGCGGTCTTAGCGTCGATGTTGGCCTCGTTCACCGCGCCCTGCCGGGGGCGCCGTCCTCCCCTCGGGCAACAGCTGGGGGTTTGCAAAGGGAGGGATTGTGATTGCCTGCACAAGCGGTGGTTCGTCGTCGCCCCTCGACGGACCGAGACGTGGAACTCGCTCTCGTCATGGCGGCTCAACGCGGAGATGAGTATGCGAGTCGTAGGCTAGTCGAGAAGTACCGCGGTTTCGTCAGATGCAAGGCACGCTCGTACTTCCTTGTCGGTGGAGACAGGGACGACGTGATCCAGGAGGGGCTCATCGGGCTCTTCAAGGCGATTCGCGACTACGACCACGAGCGTCAGTCCAGTTTCCGCTCGTTCGCCGAGTTGTGCGTCACGCGCCAGCTGATCACGGCTATCAAGACAGCAACCAGACAGAAGCACGCCCCGCTCAACGGCTACGTTTCTCTGAACCGCTCGGTATCCCTCGAGGAGGAAGGCGAGCGCTTGCTCGGGGAGATACTTGCGGCCAAAGAGGTGTGCGATCCGGCCGACCTCGTCATTTCGGCGTGGGAGGACGAGTATGTTCAGCGCGGCTTCACCGAAGCGCTCTCCGGGCTGGAAACAGAGGTGTTGCGCCTGTACGTTTCCGGCAAGTCATACCAGGAGATAGCTGATCGTCTGGATCGGCATGTCAAGTCCGTGGACAACGCCCTGCAGCGAATCAAGCGCAAGGTAGAGGTGCAGGTGCGACGCTGCGAGGCCTGCTGACACGGCTCTCGCCTGTGGCTACAATAGTGCGCGCTTGTTGCTGGCGTAGCTCAATGGCAGAGCAACGGTTTTGTAAACCGTAGGTTGCGGGTTCGACTCCTGTCGCCAGCTCCACGACTCAGCAGCGCAGGCGTCGGGCGCACCGGCCGGGCGCCCCGCTTGACCCAAGGTCCGTCCCTCGTCACAGGACGGCGAGGACTACTCCTCATCCAGAACGGCCGGTGGTCTTACCTGTTGGCCGGGCGCCCAGAGGAGTTCGAATACCTCGACGGGCTCGGCGATGTTCTTGAGTTCGAACGTCCCGACGCTGCCGCTCGTGAAGGTGTGGCGGCCAGCCTTGTCCATGATCGTGGCGGTTGTCATGACCTGACCGCCGTCACCGAGGTTCATCACGCGAGCAGCCGTGTTGAGCGCGACGCCGATGAAGGGCCGCCCTCCGCGGTCCAAGATCACCTCTCCATCAGCCACGCCGATGCGTATCAAGATGTCTCGCTCGCCGGGGCGTCCGGCGTTGAACTCCGTGAGCGTGCGCTGCATCTCCACCGCGCAGCCGAGTGCGTCGGTCGGCGTCTCGAATGCCGCTACGAGTCCGTCGCCGCCAGTGGACTTCCCGTGCCCACGGTACTTCTCGATCACGGGAAGCAGCAGGTCGCGATGTCGCTGGATCATCTTCGCTGTCACGACACTGCCGTCTTCCTCGGTCATCTTCGAGAACGCCTTCATGTCGGTGATCATCACAACGGTTTGGACCGTGTGCTTGCTCGCTAGCTCCTCTTCGGCGTCGGCGATGAGTCTGAGCAGTTCGTCGACGTCCGCGTCGTCAGCCGCGGTGGTGCCGGGCCTTGCTGCGCTTGTCGGCACGACCTGCGGCGGGAACACCCACTCCCAAACGGCGATGACTCCGACGGCGATAGCTCCGGAGGCCAAGGCCGCGACCGCCATCCTACCCAGTCCCACTGGTCCTCCGAACACCTTCATCGCCACGGCGCACGCCACGAACACGACCGCGACGCCCACAACGCCCGCGAGCACTCCCACTACGGGACGCCGGGAATCCTCGGCAGGCCGCTTGAGCGATCCCGCTGCCGCTGCGCCCACGGCCCAAAGGAGAGGCTGGGCCACCAGGAGCATCACGTTGCGCACGCCCGACAGCGATTCGGTGAAGCGCGCCACCTCGATGCCCCTGAGCCCCTCGAGAAACCAGCCGAAGGCCAGCGGTCTGTCCACCTGCACGGGGAACCTGAGCAATGCCGCTATGTCCGCCGATCCGCCGGTCGCGGTGACTCCGATGGCGGGAGCACCGGTGAGGGCTCCAGCGGCCTGAATCACCATGCACGCCACTAGGGCGGCGATTGCGCCTTCCGTCGCGCCGAGGATGTAGCCGGCGGCTATGACGACAGCCCATTCGACACCCGCCCCGGCGGCAAGGAAGGTTACGCAGAGGGCCACGAAGACCTTGGCGCCATCGTGCCCGAGGTACTGCACGGCTGCCACGCCCACGACCAGGAACGCAAGACCGACGATCACGTTGGAGGCGGCGATGGGAATAGCGAGTATGACGACGAAGGCGATCGCCGCTATCGCAGGCGCGAATAGAACCAGTGCCCCGGTCGTCAAAGCGAGGAGCGGGATAAGTACCGTTGGGTAGAAGCCCGTGGACACGGCTGCAAGAACCGTCACCGCGGCAAGCGCCGCGCCTTTCATCCATGGGAACACACCCTGCCCTCGCCTGGTGACCGACATCTCGGCGCCTCCCTGCCCTAGCTCGCCATGGTCTCGATCAGAACCCCGATGGATGAAACGAACACGTATACGAACAGACACAACAGCAACCCGGCCGCCGCCTCGCTCAGCTCTCGCTTGCGTGCGGCGGGGTGCAGGCGGAGGGATGCGAGAAGGCGCGGCACGAAAGCCGCCGGGGTCGCCCAAACGCCGAGCCCGAGAGCTAGGAGGAACGCGACAGTCCGTTCGACCATACCCAGGATTCTCGGGCCATCGAAACGAACGACGGGGCTGGTGTCGTCAGCGTCCGTCGACACGAGAATCGACGACTCGAAGGCGAAGATCGATCCCGCGAAAGCCACAGTGGCGATACCGCATACCGCCGCCAACACCGGCAGATCCAAGTGAAGGCCAAACGACGACTGCGTCCACTTGAGGCCCATTGAGCCAGCCATTCCCACCAGCGCGAACATGGAGAGGACGTGCAGCGTCTGGTCGAAGACGAAGACGAAGATACTACGGGCCTCCGCTGCTGTGCGTGCGTAGATGGTCAGGCGCTCGATGGCGAGATGCGCGAGCATCGCCAGAAGGACTACCGGCCAGAGAGCGAGGAGGTCCGAGACGAGAACCAGCGCGGTGCACACGCCGACGATTGCGATGTGGATGACCTGCCCCGGGAGTCCCTCGCGTTTGGCAAGAACGAGTCGCCCGGGCTGGAAGACGAAGTCTCCTAACAAGTGACCCAGGTACAGATTGAGCAGCAGCGCCATTCAGCCTCCGCCATCGCCTCCAGACTACATTGTGCCTTACCAGGCTTCCGGAGTCTGCTGTAAAATGTGCCGAGACCAGGCCACCAAGAGGTGGTCGCATCCGCAACTCGGAGGTTGGTGGCCGCAGATGTCACACGAGTCTTTCATCGCACGAGTCCCGATATTCTCTGCTTGCACTTCCGAGGAGATAGCCGCGATCGCCGCTGCGGCGCAGGAGCACACGTTTGAGCCTGGCCAGATCATCGTGACTCAAGGCGCGCCAGGACAGGCCTTCTATCTCATCCTTACCGGCCGAGTGGAGATCCTGCGGGAAGGCGCGTCCCTTGGCGCCTTTGGACCTGGGGACTTCTTCGGTGAGATGTCGCTGCTCGACCAAGCGCCGCGATCCGCAACGATTCGTGCTCTCGAGGCCACGACATGTCTCATGCTTTCGAGCTGGGACTTCCGGGCGCTGATCGAGCGCCAGCCCTCCATCGCCATCAAGCTTCTGGAGGTGCTCAGTCGTCGTCTTCGGGTGGCCGACGAGCGTCTGGGCCACTAGCATCGGGGGGAGGTTCGAGGGATGCCCCTAATAGGCGCGCTGCTGCTTCACGCCGTCGCGGAACGTATCCTGCGGAAGTATCTCATTCAGCGTGGCGCTACCGACGTTCGCATCGTCGGCTCGCTGGGGAATGGCGCCGAGGAGACGGGCGTGGACATCACGTATCGCCTCGGTGGTCGTCAGCGCACATCCAAACTGAAGGCAGATGCGTACTTCGGGGAGGATGGATCGAAGATCGAGGATCGAGAACTCGTCTTCTATAGGCCAAAGACCGATTTCTACGCCTTCGAGACGGTCTCTTCGCAGCCCGAGCGTGTGCCCGGCTGGATGTTCTCGTCCGACGCGGACGAACTCATGTATTACCGGGTGGCCATCGGCCAGACGGAGCAAGAGGTGCGTACGCTGCTGGGGGAGTCGGATGAGGTCTTCTTCTCGGAGTTGCGCGTCGAGCGCGATCAGCTGCGAGTTCTGCCGATGAACGAGACGCGCGAGTGGTTCCAGCGGGTATATGAGGAATACGCGCCTCGACCTGTGGCCATCGGGGAGCGCTCCGCTTGGTTCCGGCTGATACCGCAGGCCGAGCTGGATCGGGCTGTTCCTGGTGTGACGGTCATAGACGCGGTCTTCGAGGCTGTCAGGGCGTAGCGGGACGGCGGTCCGGCCCGACGAATCATCTCGACGGATGGGCGCGCAGGGTCCCAGTCGCATCCCGAGCTATGGAAACGCCCGGCACCGTTGTCGTCGTTGACACTGCGAGAATCGATAGAGTAATATCCATCTGCCTTTGACCAGGCAAAGCAACTTGAAAAGCGTACACGGGTCCTTTTTTTTCGCTCGCACGGGGGTGTGCCCGAGTGGCTAAAGGGGACGGGCTGTAAACCCGTTGGCTATGCCTACCTAGGTTCGAATCCTAGCGCCCCCACCACAGCGAGTCGGGCGGACCCCGCATACGCCCACATAGCTCAGTCGGCAGAGCACTTCCTTGGTAAGGAAGAGGTCACCGGTTCAAGTCCGGTTGTGGGCTCCATCAGTCGACACGCCGGCGAACGGCCGGCTCTTGGCGGTGTAGCTCAGCGGTTAGAGCACGCGGTTCATACCCGCGGAGTCACTGGTTCGAATCCAGTCACCGCTACCATGGGTTCGGTTCGCGATGCGGGAGCGGCGCTGTGCCGCTCACATACGCGCGATCATAGTATTTCGTTTCGGACAGATATCGATCACGTACGTCAGGGATACGCTAGGTTGAATGGCTCAGGAGGTCTCAGGGAGGGCCGGATCGAGCCGCAGAAGGAGGAGAGTCATGGCGAAGAAGAAGTTCGAGCGCACGAAGCCGCACGTCAACGTCGGCACGATCGGTCACGTCGACCACGGCAAGACGACGCTGACTGCTGCTATCACGAAGCGCCAGGCCGAGAAGGGCTACGCGGACTTCACGCCGTTCGATCAGATCGACAAGGCGCCCGAGGAGCGCGAGCGCGGCATCACGATCGCCATCGCGCACGTCGAGTACGAGACCGACAAGCGCCACTACGCGCACGTCGACTGCCCCG
>JBBILP010000029.1:0-10539 GCA_037444885.1 Actinomycetota bacterium
TATCGTTGGCGACGCAGCCATCCGCCTCGCCTCGGAATGTGCTTGCGCGACCGCTGACTTGATCGCCTACGTAGGTCCGCATGTCGGCTCCTGCCACTACGAAGTCTCCGAGGAGTTGATGTCGAGGTTCTCGGAACGGTTTGGTACACTTGCGCGGGCCACAGGACGGAAGCTCGACCTGAGCGCCGTAGCGAGGAAGGAACTCAAGCGTGTCGGGATGCCTGAGACCGCGGTCGCTGTCAGCGACGTCTGCACCGCGTGCGCCAATGACAGGTTCTTCTCCTTCCGGGCCGAGGGCCTTACCGGCAGACATGCGGCTATCGCCGCGATTCTGTGAGTCGGGCGGCTAGGACGCCGAACGACATGATCCGCGACTCCCGCCTCACCGGGCGATTCGCTAGTCGCTCAGTGTGCCAGCGTGCGCCGCGAGGCTCGGCCCGAAGTACGCGGAGCTTGCTCCGTGCGGCGATGGCGATGCTGTTGCTCATACCCCTTGCGCTGGTGTCTGGCTGTAGGCGCCAAGGTGGCTCCGATGAGCTCATCGTCACCGGATCCACCACGATCCTGCCCATCGCCGAGATCGCCAAGGAGCGCTTCGAGGACAAGTACCCGGAAACCAAGGTGCTAGTATCCGGGCTCGGCTCCTCGGCTGGGATAGAGAGCGTGAGCAACGGCTCCTCCGACATCGGGACGTCATCGAGGGATCTCAAAGAGGAAGAGGAGTCGCTCGGTCTCGTCGATACCCCGGTCGCCTACGACGCCATCGCCGTGATCGTGCATCCGACGAATCCACTCACGGGGCTGACTAAGCGGCAGGTCAAAGACATCTTCACGGGGAGGGTGACCAACTGGTCGCAAGTAGGCGGCCCAGACAAGGAGATCGGGCTCGTCAACCGTGACGAAGCGTCAGGTACGCGGGAAGCGTTCTTCAAGATAGCGCTCGACAAGGAGTACTTCGACCCCACCGCCGTGGTTCTCCCAGGTACCGGGCAGGTGCGCTCTGTCGTCGCGCACTCGCCGAGCGCCATCGGCTACATCTCACTCGGCTTCGTGACCAACGAGGTCAAGGCACTCAAGATCGACGGTGTCGAGCCCACACCGGAGTCAGTGGTGGCCGGCTACTACCCGATCCAGCGCCTACTTCACGTCTTCACCAAGGGACCGCCCTCTGGACTGGCGAAGCGCTACATAGACTTCGTGCTGTCGTCGGCGGTTCAGGACGACGTGGTTCGCGACGCCGGGTTCATCCCGGTCTCGACGCAGGTTCGCGCCGAGGACGAGGACTCTTGAGCAAGATGACCAGCGATCCGAGACATCGCGAAGACGCCTCGGCGGGACCCGGCACTTCGGGGTCCGCGCAGGGAGTCAGGCGGCGAGTGGAGGTAGCCACCCTCCAGCTGGTGTCGCGAGCGACCTATCTGAAGGAGTGGTCGCTCAAGACGCTGTTCTTGATGTGCGCCTTCATCGCAGTGATGGGAGTCCTGCTCATCTTCCTCTTCGTGGGGCTGCGCGGGTGGCCGATCTTCGCCGAGACCGGTCTTGCCGGTTTTCTCGGAGGACGGGTGTGGCACCCCACCGACAAGGCATTCGGGATTCTGCCGCTGATATACGGCTCGTTCGTCGTTATGGCGGGCGCGCTGGTCATAGGGACGCCGCTGGCCGTCAGTACCGCCGTGTTCCTATCCGAAATCGCCTCACCTCGCGTGCGGTCGATTGTGCGACCGGCCGTCGAGCTCCTTGCGGGCATTCCGTCCGTGATCTTCGGCTTCTTCGGGCTCATCGTGGTTCGGCCCATCGTCGCGGACCTCACCGGCGGCCTGGGGTTCGGGCCGCTGACGGCCTGGGTGATCCTGGCGATCATGATTCTGCCCACCATCACCACGCTCACGGAGGATGCGCTTCGAAGCCTGCCCAATGGCATCAGAGAAGCCTCCTACGCCATGGGTGCGACCACCTGGCAGACGATCTCCAGGGTGCTCCTCCCGGCCGCGAAGATCGGCATCATCGATGCGGTCATTCTCGGAATGGGCCGCGCGATAGGCGAGACGATGGCCGTGCTGATGGTCGTCGGCAACGCACCGGTGTTCCCGGAGGCGATCGGCAAGCCTATCTCCACGCTCACGAGTCAGATCGTCATGGACATGCCGTACGCGACGGGGGACCACAGGACCGCGTTGTTCGGCATGGCGATAATCCTCTTCGCCGTGTCTATGGCACTTGTCGCGCTGGTGCGCGTGGTATCGCGCGCGGGCGGCGAGAGCCAAGGGGCGGGATAGCATGGACAAACGCTCGACCAACATGATGGCACTCGGGGTGTTCTGGCTGGCCGCGCTCGTCACCATGGCGGTCCTCGGCGCGCTCATACTTTATGTGTTCGTCAACGGCATCGGGCAGATCAGTCCGGAGTTCATCTTCACGTGGCCTCACGGAGTGAACGCCGAGGGGGGCATATGGCCCACCATAGTGTCGACTCTGTATGTGACGGCCCTGGCCATGCTCATCGTCACGCCGGTCGCTGTTCTGGCCGCCGTCTACCTTGCCGAGTACGCCGTCCAGGGCCGCCTGGTGCGGCTGATACGGTTCGCCGCGGACTCGCTTGCCGCGGTGCCCTCGATCGTGATGGGTCTTTTCGGCCTGGCGCTGTTCGTCGAGGGACTCGGTATCGGCTTCTCGATGCTGTCGGCGGCGCTGGCGCTCTCGTTCCTGATGCTGCCGATCGTCATGCGCACGACCGAAGAGGCGATCCGCTCAGTGCCCCGCTACATCAGATGGGGCAGCTACGGACTTGGGGCGACCAAGTGGCAGACGGTCAAGCGGGTGGTTCTACCGGCGGCTTCGCTGAGGATCCTCACGGGACTCATTCTCGCGACGGGGCGGGCCGTTGGCGAGACCGCGGTGGTCATCTACACCATGGGTCAGGCCATCAACCTCCCGATCACGCCCCTGGACTCGGGCAGACCGATGACCGTGCACCTGTTCATGCTGGCCATGGAGGGCATCAATCTGTCGGCGGCATACGGTACCGCGTTGCTCCTCATGGTCATGATCCTCGCGTTCAATCTGGGAGCTCGCTACATCATCCGCCGAGGCAGGAGGCTGCAAGGATGATTCACAACCCGACACAGGGGACGTCCCTTCTCAGCAAGTCGGCCACGGCCGACAAGATCCGAGTCAAGGGACTGGAATTCCACTACGGAGACTTCCACGCTCTAACGGGGATCACTGTCGACATCAAGGCGAGCCACGTCACTGCCTTCATCGGTCCGTCTGGATGTGGGAAGTCGACTTTCTTGCGGTGCTTTAATCGTATGAACGACCTCATTCCGGGGACCGGGGTGGCTGGAACGGTCCTCCTGGACGGCCAGGACATCTACGCACCCGGGGTCGACCCAGTGGACCTACGCCGCAGGATAGGGATGATCTTCCAGCAGCCGAACCCGTTTCCAATGTCCATCTACGACAACGTCGCGTACGGACCCAGTCTGCATGGCGTCAAACGAAAGTCCGAGCTGGACGACGTCGTCAGGGATTCGCTCGAGCGCGCGAATCTCTGGAAAGAGGTCAAGGACATCCTGCCGAGGGGCGGGCTCACCCTGTCCGGCGGGCAGCAGCAGCGTCTGTGCATCGCGCGCGTACTGGCCGTGCAGCCGGAAGTACTCCTCATGGACGAGCCGTGCTCGGCGATCGATCCTACATCGGTACAGAAGATCGAAGACCTCATGGCGGAGTTGAAGGCGGACGTGACCATCATCATCGTCACCCACAACATGCAGCAGGCGGCGCGCGTGAGCGACTTCACGGCGTTCTTCCTCCAGGAGGAGATCGGCGAGCCCGCGATCATGGTGGAGTATGGACGTACCCCGGACATCTTCACGACGCCGAAGGACAAGAGGACTGAGGACTACATCACTGGTCGGTTCGGATAGGAGTCCTAGCAGCTCATCCGGCCTGGGTGGACAACACTCAGGCGGTTGGGGCCGCACAACCAGGAGTATAATGACCGGAGGCACGCGCCCGATCGGCGGTGCCCGGAGAGGCGGAGTTCGCGATGCGTGAGAGCTTTCGCAGGGAACTGGAGTCGCTGAAGCAAGAGGTCGTCGGGATCGGCGGCGTAGTCGGCGAGACGACCAAGACGGCGGTACGGGCCCTGGTCGAGGGCGACATCGATCTCGCCGAGCAAGTGATCGCCGGAGACGATGAGATCGACCGGCGGTGTATCGCGGCCGAGGAACACGCCGTTGAGATCATGGCTACGCAGTTTCCCGTCGCCCGCGACCTGCGTCTGCTGTACTCGCTCACGTACATGGCCATCCACCTCGAGCGCATGGCGGACCTCGCGGTCAACATCGCCAAGGCCGCGAAGCGCACCGCTCCCAGAAGGGGACCACAGACTCTGTACGACTTGATCAAGGCGCAAGGCAATCTGGTTTCGCGCGTGATCGAGGCGATGGTGGAGGCGCTCGACAAGGACGACCTCGAACTGGCCCGCAAGCTCCAGGAGCTCGACGAGCCCATCGATCACCTCTTCAAGCAGTTCTTCCGCGAACTCGCCAGATTGCAGGAGGAGGAGGACATCGAATGGGCGTCCTCCATGGTGCTCGCGTCGCGCTATCTCGAGAGGATCGCTGACAACGCCGTGGACATCGGCGAGCGCATCGGGTACATGGTCACCGGCGAGTTCGAGGGTCTCTACGAGCACCCCTCAGACGAGGAATAGTCCGCGATGAGCGCCATTGCCGAGCGATACCGAGAGGTGCGCCGGCGAATATGTGACGCAGCCGACGTCGTCGGCAGGGATCCGAGTGAAGTCACAGTGGTCGCGGTCACCAAGACCGTGGGCGTTGCCGAGATCCGAGCGGCCAGTGCCGCGGGGGTCGAAGACTTCGGCGAGAACCGCGTGCAGGAGTTCCTCGGCAAGTACGGCCTCTTCCCCGACTTGCGCTGGCATTTCATCGGGACCCTGCAGTCGAACAAGGTGCGAGGAGTGGTCGGGCGAACCGCCCTGATCCACTCGGTAGACTCGATTCGCCTTCTCGAGGTCATAGACTCGGTGGCGAAGGAGAACGGCGTGTCGCAGCCTGTGCTGCTGCAGGTCAACGTCTCCGGCGAGCAGACGAAACACGGCTTTCGAGTCGATGACCTCGAGGAAGTCCTAACGAGCGCCGTCGGTCTTCACAACGTGCGGGTGAAGGGTCTCATGACGATCGCCCCGTTCGTGCGCGGCGAGGAGGTTCGCTGGCTCTTCAGGGAGTTGGCGCAGGCACGTGAGCGCCTCGTCGCCTTGAGGCTCAATGGGGTAGAGTTAGACGAGCTATCGATGGGCATGACGAACGACTACGAAGTAGCCGTGGAAGAGGGCGCGACCATCGTGCGTTTGGGCGCTGCGATCTTCGGTCGGCATCAGTAGTAGCCTGACGAGCGGCAAGGGAGAGACCGAAGTGGGTCTGTGGCAGAGGATTCAGGCGAGGCTCGGTCTCGGCGAGGACTACGAATACGACGACGAGTACTACGATGACGAGGAAGTGGATGACTACGCGTCCTCGGCGGGTTTCGGCTACCGCACTCCGTACGAGAGCGATTCGTCCGCCGTCAGGCGCGTGAATCGAGAGCCGGACTTGGACCGTGCTCGCGGCGCTCACCTTCGACCCGTGCCCAGCGCCATTGATGCGCACGAGGCGCCGCAGGTCAAGATGCACATCGTGGAGCCCCGGAGCTTCAGCGAGGCACAATCCATCGCCGACAAGTTCAAGACCGGCACACCCGTGATCATGAACCTCTCGATGACCGATGCGGAGCTCTCGAAGCGCCTGATCGATTTCGCCTCCGGGCTCACCTACGGCCGCGACGGCGGACTACAGAAGGTATCCGACAAGGTCTTCATGCTGACGCCGGTCAACGTGGACGTTTCCGCCGAGGACAGACGACGGCTCAAGGACAAAGGCCTGTTCACGCTTGATGCCTGAGCCGGAAGGAACTCCCTTGGCGTACCCATTGCGCATGCTCGTTGTCGGCGGTGGCCGGATGGGCGAGGCTATCGTCGCGGGACTGATCGGCTCGAACTCGATGTCGGCCGACAGGATCACGGTGGCCGAGCCGGATGGCGACAGGTGTCAAGTGCTGTCTGGGCGATACGGGGTTGCGTGCGTTCCCGACGCGATCACTGCCCTTTCCAAGGTCGATACGCTGGTGCTGGCCGTCAAGCCCCAGGTGATTGTGGACGTCGTAGAAGCGCTAGCTTCGGCACTCGGTGAGGGTACGCTAGTCGTCTCGATCGCCGCGGGGATCACTTGCGCGAAGCTCGAGGCGCTGCTTCCCGCCGGAACGCCGGTCGTCAGAGTCATGCCGAACACCCCGGCGATGGTCGGGGAGGGAATGAGCGTCATCAGCTCAGGGAGTTTCGCGACGCCCGCGCATGTCGACGCGGTCCGCGGCGTCTTCGATACGCTCGGCAAAGCGGTCGTCCTTGACGAACGGCACCAGAACGCGGCCACCGCGATTTCGGGTTCGGGGCCAGCGTATGTGGCGCTCTTCATTGACGCGCTGACTGCCGCAGGCGCGAGCGAGGGCCTTCCCGCGGACGTCGCGGCCGAACTTGCGATCCAGACCGCGAGAGGCACTACGTTGCTCCTTGAGCGAACGGGGCAGACTCCCGAGGAGCTGGTACGCGCGGTCTCCAGTCCCGGTGGCACCACCGTAGCGGCTACCGCCGAGCTGGAGATCGGCGGATTCCGCGAGACCCTGAGTCGTGCCGTGTCGGCAGCGGTGCGCCGCGCTGAGGAGCTGGGGGCTTGATGGACTCGCTCTCCATTGCGCGCATCGTCGACTCGCTGTTCAGCTTCTACTCCACACTTATCTTCGTGTACGTGATTCTGTCGTGGTTCCGCGGAGAGGGCTTCCTGTACGAGGCCTACCGCGTTCTCGGCAGCATATGTGAGCCCTACATCGGCCTGTTCAGGCGCGTCATGCCGACTCTTGGCGTCGGCGGAGCGGGAATCGATTTCTCCCCACTCGTGGCGCTTCTTGTGCTTCAATTACTGCGTCGGTTGGTCGTAGGAATGCTGTGACCACCGACCCGAGAGACATTCTTCGGGGAGGTTTTTCGTCATGAAGCTCACTCCGCTCGACATCCACCATAAGGAATTCCGGCATGCCCTACGCGGCTACGCCGTAGAGGAGGTCGACGAGTTTCTCGATCAGGTGGCGGACGAGCTGGAGCGGCTCTTCAAGGAGAACATCGAACTCAGCGAGAAGCTGGAAGCGGCTGATGAGAAGGTGCGGGGCTACCAGGACATGGAGAAGACGCTCCACAACACAATGGTCGCCGCCCAGCGCTCCGCGGAAGACATAGTCGACAAGGCCAACACCGAGGGCTCGACGGTGCTGAGGGACGCCGAGGTGAAGGCAAAGGAGATCATCCACGCGGCGCTCACGCAGAAGCAGAAGGTCCAGGCTGAGCTGCTTCGCATCAAGCAGGCTGAAGAGGAGTTCCGCGCGAAGTTCAAGACGACGCTCGAGGACCATCTGCGCAAGGTCGCGGAGATTCCACTTTCGGCAGACGTGACCGCGCTCTTCGGTGAGACTTCAGAGGGCGTCGTCGGATCCGTCGAGGTGGCGCCGCCGGCCTCCCCGGAACCGGAGCCTGCAGTGACGCCGGAGCATCCCGAACCGGCTCCGGAGGCGCGGGTGCAGGCTAAGGAGCCGCCCGTCGGCGTGACGCAGCCTCTGCGACTCGAAGAGCCGCCGGAAGCCGGGTTCGTGACCAGCGTCCAGCTCGGCGAACTCGGCGCACCGGACCTTGCCGCCGAGGAGCCACGCTTCGAAGAACCTCCCGAGTTCGATCCCTCGGCCTTGGGCACGATCGGAGAGCGCGAGGCTGACGTGGACATCGAGGAGATCGACTAGCGTATGTCGTCGGCTCGCCTAGCGGTGTTCATCGTGCCGCGATCGGGCTATGACGAGGTGGCCGGGATGCGCGGCGCGCGCTCGCGGCACAAGGTCCTGGAGATCGACGGCATCACGGCCGCCGACCTGGATCGCCTGCGCCGAGGCTAGCGATGCTTCGCGTCGAGGAGGTCCCGTTAGGGGATCGTCGCCTCAAGGCTCTTGTCGATTTCCCGTGGCGCCTTCACTCCAGAGACCCGTGTTGGACACCACCGCTGCGCGCCGAGTTGCTCGGCGGACCCGTGCTCGGCACCCTGGGGTTGCTCACTGCGAGGCACCCGTACCATCGGCATGCGGATGTCACGCACTTTCTCGCCGTGCGCGGCCGCGAGGTCGTGGGCACGGTCTCGGCGGCCATCAACCACCGCTTCGACGAGTATCACGGCTCCCACATGGGCTTCTTCGGCTTCTTCGAGACCGTGGACGATGAGAGCGTGGCCTCGTCCCTTCTGGACGCGGCACGTGAGTGGCTGGCAGGCCGAGGCGCCGACACGCTCAGGGGACCCGGACAGTACAGCAACGCGACTCACGAGCGACAAGGAGTCCTCGTCGAGGGCTTCGAGTACCCGCCGACCGTCGAGCTGACGCACAATCCTCCCTACTACGACGCGCTGCTCCAGCGCTATGGCATGAGCAAGGCGATGGACTACCTGGCATACATGGTTCGGCGAGAGGATCTGCCGCTCGACCGGATTCAGAGGCTTTCAGACGGCGTGCGCGCACGGCATACAATCACGACTCGGCCGGCGGACATGCGTCGCTTCAGGGAAGAGCTGCAGCTCGTGGTGCGGATCTACAACGAGGCGTGGGAGCGCAATTGGGGCTTTCTCCCCTTGAGCGAGGCCGAAGCGGATGTACTGGCCGAGAGCCTGCGTCCAATTGTCGATCCCGGTCTGATCAGGTTCGCGTACTCGGGTGACCGGCCGATAGCGGTACTCGGCGCGTTGCCCGATCCGTACTGGGCGTTGCGCCCGAGGTGGCGGTTCTACGGAGATTCAGACGTCATCCGGTTGGCTCGTCTCGCCGTAGCGCGACGCCGGATTCCCAGGATGCGTGCGATGTTCTTCGGCGTGCTTCCGGAGTTCAGGCGAATCGGAGTGGATGCGCTGCTGTTCGGGGAGGTCATCTCGTACGGGCTCGGCCGTGGGTTCTACGAGGAGTGTGAGGCGTCCATGGTCCTGGAGAACAACAAGCTCATGCGACGTGTCGCGGAAGCCGTTGGCGGCCATGCGTACAAGCGCTGGCGGATCTATGAGTGCTCGGTCTAGCGAGAGCTCGTCGCGCTCGTTGACCTTACGGTTTGCGCTGGGCTAGTATCGCAGGACGTCGCGGCCGCCAGCGCGCGGCGCACATACTGCGAGCGATGATGGGGACGAGTAGGGTCGTCGCGGCCCTCAAGCGAGCGGGAACAGTGTGAGCCCGCGGGCGACGGACGACTCGAATATCACTCCTGAGCTTCGGACCAAACAGCGAGCGCCCGACGTCGGAGACGACGCGGCCTCGGCCAGTAGGCTCCGACGGGCGCTCCCGTTACTGGGCGACCGAGTGGCGCGCGGCCGAGAAACGGAGCAGCGCAAGCTGGGTGGTACCACGAAGACACGCGCTTCGTCCCGGCACCGGGGCGGAGCGCGTTTCCTATGGCTTGCGCTCGGCGAGGTGCACGGAGAGCGTGAAGCGTGTGGCGGCTCGCATCTGACGGATGGAGAGGCAAGACGGATGGACTACAAGCAGACGATGAATCTGCCCAGAACGGACTTCCCGATGAAGGCGAATCTTGCCGCACGGGAGCCCGAGTGGCTCGCATTCTGGGACGAGATCGACGTGTATCGCCGCTCTCTTGAGGTCAACGAAGGCGGTCCCACGTTCGTCTTGCACGACGGCCCGCCCTACGCCAACGGCCACATTCACATGGGTACCGCATTCAACAAGGTGATGAAGGACCTCGTAGTCAAGTACAAGACGATGCGCGGATTCAATTCGCCCTACGTTCCCGGTTGGGACTGCCACGGGCAGCCGATCGAGCACCAGGTGGAGAAGAACCTGGGGCCGGAGCGCATGAAGACGATCTCGCAAGCGGAGCTACGCGCACTGTGTCGGGAGTACGCGATGCGTTTCGTGAAGGTTCAGGCCGATGAGTTCAAGCGGCTTGGGGTTCGAGGCGACTTCGAGAAGCCGTACCTGACGCTCGATCCCGCGTACGAGGCGGGCAATGTCCGCATATTCGCCGAGATGTACCGCAAGGGCATGGTGTACAAGGGGCGCAAGCCGATTCACTGGTGCTATCGGTGCAAGACCGCGCTCGCCGAGGCCGAGATCGAGTACGCCGACGAGCACTCGGACAGCATATTCGTGAAGCTCGCCCTCGAGCGCGTGCCGAAGGCGTGGGAGGGCGCGACCGAGTCGTTCTCGATCATCATATGGACGACCACACCATGGACGCTTCCCGCCAACGTTGCGGTCACCGTAGCGCCGGAGGCCGAGTATGTCGGCGTGCGCCTAGGCGGTGAGGTCATGATCATCGCGGCGGAGCTGGTCGAGCAGGTCGCCCAGACCGCGGGTTGGAGCGAGTACACGTTGCTGCCCGCTCGGGTCAAGGGC
>JBBILP010000030.1:0-10165 GCA_037444885.1 Actinomycetota bacterium
GTGCCCTTGCCGATGATGCCCTTCATCGCCTCCGGTCCCGAGTTCGCGAACGAGAAGACGGCCGGTCAGATGCTCGCGGTTCTCGCACACGGCGTGTCCGTGGCCGTCGGTGCAACGCCGAACCTGTCGATCCTCTCGGACCAGGAAGACGCCTCGAAGGCCGACGACGGTGTAGTGGAGCTGACCGAGTTCTTCTCGGGAGAGGGTCTCCGGTCGCTGGTCGGACCGCGCCTGATCGTCGAGCCGGACCCTTCCCGCGCCGCCGAGAAGATACTCGCCGAGATAGACGCCAAGCGCGCGGCTCTCGGCTGGGATGCGTGAGCGCTTCACGACGGACGTTCCGCGCTCGCGCGTTCCCGCGCGACGTGATTGCCCGCCCAGTTCGGCCTCGGTATACTCGCACCTGCGCTCTGAGCGGCCAATCGCCGCTCGCGCCGCTGCGGAGAGGTGGCAGAGTGGTTGAATGCGGCGGTCTCGAAAACCGTTTAGCCGGTTACCCCGGCTACGAGGGTTCGAATCCCTCCCTCTCCGCCAGCTAGCTGGGAAGACGAAGGCGACCTACCTACGCGGAGCATTGACAGCGCGTCCATAAGCGGATTCACTGGGAGCGGTCCCGGGACTCCGGTCGCGCCGAGCAAGGACATCTCGCCACAACTCGACACCCGGTTGACCAGACCGACGAGAGGGCACGTGATTCTGCTATGCCCGGGGAGCAACAGATGCCAAAGCCCCTGGTAGGGGTTGTAATGGGTTCCACATCCGACTGGGACACCCTGCGTCATACGGCCGAGACCCTCGATGGTCTTGGCATCGCGTACGAGACGAGGGTGGTGTCGGCGCACCGGACACCGGACCTTCTGTTCGAGTATGCCGCAGGGGCGTCCTCCCGCGGGATCGAGGTCATAGTCGCGGGAGCCGGAGGTTCGGCACACCTGCCGGGCATGATCGCCGCGAAAACCTCGCTGCCCGTGTTGGGGGTGCCGGTCCAGTCCGCCGCCCTCAACGGAGTGGACTCGCTTCTGTCGATCGTCCAGATGCCCGCCGGCATCCCGGTGGGCACGCTCGCCATAGGCCGGGCCGGAGCCGTGAACGCCGCGCTGCTGAGCGCGAGTATCCTCGGCGGCAAGTATCCCGAGATCGCGGAGGCGCTCGAAAGATACCGCACGAGGCAGACCGAGTCGGTGCTCCGGCACCCCGACCCCTCCGCGCCGCGCTCGCCGAGTGTCGGCATTCTCGGCGCCGGGCAACTCGCGGGGATGCTGGCGGACGCCGGTGCCGCTCTCGGCATGAAGCACACTTTCCTTTCGCCGGATCCCGATTCATGCGCTGCGCCACGTGGTGACTTCGTGTGTGGAGCATTTGATGATGTGCAGACTCTGGCGCGATTCACCGAAGGCGTAGACGTCGTCACCTATGAGTTCGAGAACGTGCCCCTGGCGGCGGCGGAATGGTGTGCGGACCGGGTCCCGGTTCGGCCCCCGGTCCCAGCGCTGAAAGTCGCACGGGACCGGCTCGCCGAGAAGCAAGCCTTCCAACGCCTCGGCATCCCCGTCCCCGCGTATACGGCGGTGGACTCGCTGGATGAGCTGCAACAGGCTATCGACCGGCACGGCGTTCCCGCCGTGCTCAAGACCCGGACGCTCGGTTACGACGGCAAGGGCCAGGTCGTCGTGCGCGACCCCGCGCCCGATTCGCTCTCCGAGGCCTGGGACGCGATTGGGCGAGTCCCGGCCATCCTCGAGGAGTTCGTCCCCTTCCATCGCGAACTATCCATCGTCGCCGTGCGCGCCATCGACGGCTCAGAAGCATTCTATCCTCTGAACCAGAACTGGCACCGCGAGGGGATACTGCGCCTCACGGTGGGAGTGCCCGGTGATCCCTTGCAGGACATCGCCGAGGAGTACGCGCGCCGCCTGCTCGTCGATCTCGACTACGTCGGGACACTGACCCTCGAACTGTTCGACGTGACCGGCCGGCTCCTCGCGAACGAGTTCGCGCCGCGGGTGCACAACAGCGGCCACTGGACCATCGAGGGAGCTGCCACTTCGCAGTTCGAGAACCACATGCGCGCGATCTGCGGATCACCGCTCGGCCCCACCGGGCAACCGCGACCCGTGGCCATGGTCAACCTCATCGGATCGTTGCCTGACAGCGAGCGAGTGCGCCGGATTCCCGGAGCGGCGCTGCACGTGTACGGCAAGTCCGAGTACCCGGGCCGGAAGGTCGGTCACATCACGCTGATCGGGGAAGAGAACGAGCGGGAGCGGTTCATGTCCCGGGTTGCATGCGCCCTGCGGTACGCCGGTGAGGCCGACATCGCCGACGCCGTCGAGTCCGGGGGCGCAGACGCTTCTGCCCTTGCGGCAGATGCCGCATGCGAAGCCTAGTTTCGGACACGGGAATGGTGAGCGAACGCTTGACGCCCGTAGGAGGCGCATACGTCGGCGAACGCATCGCGCTTCTCACCCAGCACGGCAAGGAGCGTGTCATCGCACCCGCTCTCGAGGGGCCGCTCGGGTGCTTCGTCGAGCTCGTCTCCGGCTACGACACCGACCAGCTCGGGATCTTCACGCGGGAGACGCCGCGCCGTGGCAGTCAGCTGGATGCGGCGGCACGAAGGCCCGGATCGGCCTGACCCTCGCCCGCGCTGCGGCTGGCGTCGCGAGCGAAGGCTCGTTCGGCTCGCGGCTGAACACCTCGCGCGCAAGCTGTGCTCCCTTTGTCCGTCGTGCGAAGCCCCCGGCCACTGGGTGATCGAGCGCCGGGGCGGGCTTCCATGCGCCTCGTGCGGACTTCCCACCCGCGAGACGTTGTCCGAGGTCTGGGGCTGCCCGAGCTGCCCTACGCGCGAGAGCCGCGAAGCCAACCACAGCGAACTGGCTGATTCAGGCCGGTGTGACAACTGCAACCCATGATCCATGCATCCGATCCATGCGACCCGGTCCCGCCCGCTGGTGACCTGCGTCCGCCCAGAACATCACTCCCCGGTACCGGGACAGGCGGAACCGCCGCGCGGCGCCTGCGGAGCGCGTCGACGGCGAACAGCGCCAATCCCGCCCAGACGGCGCAGAAGCCCGCGAGCGTGTGCGCCGACACCGCTTCGCGGGAGAGGAAGACGCCCAACAGGAACTGCAGGGTGGGAGCGATATACCGCGGCACCCCGCTTCTCAGCCAAAGACCCGGCGCGTCGGAGAGCCAAGGTGCTGCTCCGAGGGTCACACCGCTCAGAGGAACTCGTCAGGCAGGCGCGAGACTGGCGACAGGCGCGCGAGTCACGTGAGTACGTGGAAGCCTTCGAAGGCCTAGCCACAAGTCTTGTCGGGCCGGAAAAGGACGCAGCGGCCGAGTGGGTCGAGTGGGCGCGTGAGGCGTCCGAGCGACTCGGCCCCCAGAATAAGCCAATCGGATGCCGGAGGATCCTGAGCCTACACCGGAGGTGCTCAAGCCGTTCCTTGGCGGCTGGAGCCCTGCTGGTCAGCAAGCTCATCAAGCTGAGGGAGCGGACGTTGAGTTCGAAGCCGGAGGGCGTGACCGACGGAAGAACAACAAACGCGTTCGCACGCTGCGCAGCAGCATGCTGATCGGCGCACAGGTTAACCGCAGGACGCTTACCGCGCCCAAGGGCGCCGGGGGATCCGACTTACTTGCCGCCGGTAAGCTGATCGGTAAGTCCCGAAGCGGCTTCGGTCGCCTGGTCGGTCGCGCCGCCCAGTGCGTCGGTGGCCTGCTGCACCACGTCGCCCAATCCGGCAGACTCGGCTGCCGTCGTCGCCACTTCGGTGAGGTTCCCGAGCGCGCCTTCGGCAATCTCCCTGAACTTGTCGAAGATGCTTCCTCCGGCCATGTGAATCCTCCGATGCTCGTGTTCCCCTCTTGAGGGGCGCCGTCCGCCAGAATCCGTTTGTACCGAAGTGTACCTGCCCGAAAGGTACGCGCGGTGTCCCTCACACAACGCACATACAACGCACATACAACGCACATACCTGTCGACATCCTCACAGCATCAGGCGTGACATCAGGTCGCGTCCCGCCATGTGGTGTAAGTAGCGCCTTTGCTTGTGAAGCAGATGGCCACCGCGTGATTCTTCGAAGCGACGAAGCATTCGGAGAATGGACACACGGTGACCGACACCAGCATGGACATACACGTTGTCCTTCGCATGATGGCCGACGGCGCGCTGGATTCCTGCGTGAGGGCGTGCGCGTGCTACCGCGACCGCATTTGGGCGCCTATGCGGTGAGGATTGCGCTGGCGATAGCCGTGCTCTCGATCATCACGGCGGTGTGCGTCGCCCTCATTCGCGTGTCTTGAGCTCCCGCGAACGGAAGCGGGAGCGGGTGCGTGCGGCATGGCGGGCGTCCGCGCGACCGCCGCCATCGCGGCCCGGTTCTTGCTAGGATGCTCACCGTGTCCCCGTCTGCGGAGGTCGTGTGCCGCGCTCGTCGGCCGTCATAGCCTTGCTCACCGTCGTCTTCTTCGCGTTCGCGACAGCTTTGCCCTGCGCTGGGTCCGCGTGTTCGCCCTCGTGTGATGACGAGGTCGCTCCGACGCAGCCCACAGCAATGCTCGTACCGCTCGTCTCGGCGATGCCCGAGCCGGATGCGACGTCCGTGCTTCCCGCCGAGGACAGCCGGATCGGGCGCTACACAGGGGTGGGCCAGCCCGTCTCTCCCGCCGCGGCGGGACTCGTGTCTCGATTGCAGGTATAGGAAGTCATCGCCTGTGGCCCTGTCCTGTCTGCTCGAGACCGATCGGAGACCACCATGCGTCGCACCTTCGCGGGTGCAGCCGCGCTCGTCGTTGCGCTGGCTGTCCTGCCACTGGCCGCGTGCAACAGCGCTTCCCCCGACAACACCATCGGAGTGAATGCCCTGACCGCAGACCCCCTCGCGTTCACCGGCGAGGTCGCCGTCGAGGGGGTGGTTATCGAGGCCGACCCGGCGACGGGGAGCCTCGTGCTCATCGATGTGACCGAATACGAGACGTGCGGACTCACGCCGTGCGCGAGCGCCGGGATGCTGTCGCTCCACGTACCCGCCGGCGGTGAGCCCACGATTTCGGGGGCGTTGTACGAGGGCACCCTTCCCTCGCTCGAGGACGTCGTCGTCGCGGTCGGGGAGGTGCGCTCCGGTCCAGGCGGCGTCTACTTCGATGTCGAGCGCCTCTTCAGCGGATCGCAATCCGTCATGACGAAGCGCTAGGAGCGGCTGATGAACGACATCAAGCTCGTGCTCCGCAACCTCCTCGGCAGCCGGAGCCGCTTCGCGCTCACGCTCGTTGGGATCACGCTCGGCATCACTTCGCTCGTCGTGATGATGAGCCTCGGGACGGGCCTGCGGGCGCAGATCGACAAGCAAGCGGCCGACCTCGGAGCGAATCTCGTGGTCACGCCCAAGGGCTGGTGCGCCTACGAGCAGGTCAAGGTACTCTCGGGCTCACAGCTCCCCGACGCGATCCCCGCCGAGGACCTCGCCGCCATCGAAGCGCTCGACGGCATCCGCGTGTTGCCGTACCTCACGGTAGGTTCGGCTATCGGCAACGAGCCAGTGCCGGTCACGGGCATCCGCATCGCCGAGACCATACAGACCAAGCGTTGGGGGCTCGCCGCAGGTGAGGCGCCGGGCGATGATGACCGCGCGGTCCTCGCCGGCTCTGCGGTCGCCGAATCCTTCGGACTCGCGCCGGGCGACCCGCTCACGCTGCGCGGCGCCGGTTTCACCATCGCGGGTGTGCTCGAGCCCACCGGGACCCATGATGACGGGGTGCTCTTCGTCCCTTTGGCGGTCGCCCAGGAGGTCTACGAGACCGACAGCCGCATCTCGTTTGCTGCCGTGCAAGTCGATGACCTGGAGGCGGTCGATCTCGCTGCCGCGCGCATCTCGGACGCCGCCAACGTCTCGGTCGTCTCCGATCGCCAGCTCCTCGCCTCGGTCCTGAGTGTCGTCAACACGGTCAGCACGACGCTGCGTGTCATCGCGGCGGTCGCGGTTCTGACCGCGGCCTTCGGCATCATCAACACGATGCTGATGGCGACCTTCGAACGCCGCCGCGAGATCGGCATAATGAAGTCGATCGGCTGCTCCAACGCACGTATCTTCCGCACCTTCATGGCCGAGGCAGCAGCTTACGGGCTCATCGGCGGCGTCATCGGCCTCGTCGTCGGCTCGGTCGTCGCACGCTTCATAACCCCGCTCATCGCACAAAACGAGTTCACCGCTTTCGTCGGGGGAGCGACGGTCGATGCGCTTCCGCCGGTCGCGGATATGCTCATCATCCTCGGCGGAGCGGTCCTCGTCGCCACGCTCGCCGGCGTCTATCCCGCTGCGCGCGCCGCGCGCCTGACCCCCGTGGAGGCGATCAGCTATGAGTGACGCCGTCATGAGCGCGCGAGATGTCCACAAGACCTACAACGGACGCGCGGTGCCCGTCGAGGCGTTGCGCGGGGTCGACCTCGACATCGCCGCAGGGTCGTTCACGTGCCTCGTGGGTCCCTCCGGCCACGGCAAGAGCACCCTGCTCCACCTGCTCGGCGGTCTCGACCGACCCACGAGGGGCACCGTCTCCGTCCTCGGCCGACACATCGAAAAGATGTCCGACGCCGAGCTCGCCCGCTTCCGCGCCACCAGCGTCGGATTTGTGTTCCAATTCTTCAACCTGCTCAAAGGCCTCACGGTCGCCGAGAACGTCGAACTCGCGATGATGTACGCCGGTGCGCCGGTGCACGAGCAGAAGCGCCGGGTGGCCGAGCTGCTGGAAGCGATGGGCCTGGCCGAGAAACGAGATGCGCGTGCGACCGAGCTCTCGGGCGGACAGATGCAGCGTGTCGCTATCGCCAGGGCGCTCGCCAACGGCCCCGAGGTCCTACTTCTCGACGAACCCACCGGCAATCTCGATTCTGCGTCCGGGGCCGAGGTGATCGCGATCCTCGACGACCTCCACGCCCGGGGTGCCACCATCGTGATGGTCACGCACAGCCACGAGATCGCGGCCCGGGCCGAGCGCATCGTCGAGGTGCGCGACGGCAGGGTGGCGGGGGCGGGCGGTCCGTAGAGCGGACGCGTGTGGATGACGCGGCGGGATAGGCGAACGCACCGGACGCGCATCCACGAGACTGGAGCGGAAGTTGCTTCTGGTGCGGTTCGCACCGCACGCGGCATTCAGCCGTGCCGCTCAGATGTGGCGCATCTGAGGGTCCGCGCCGTTCGCGTGCCCGAGCTGTGGGGCATGCCCGGTTACACCCTCGTGTCAGCCCCGGCGGCTCCTCGGCCCGGCAGGTGATGCGCCGCTACGCGCAGGACCCGTCTGTCAGCTTCGTCGAGCCCGACCATCGGGTGCGCACCTCGGCACTTTTCGACGGCCCGCTTTTCGGGGAGCAGTGGGCGCTCCGGAACACCGGCCGGAGTGGAGGAACGCCCGGGGCCGACATCGCCGCGTCGCACGTGTGGCCCGCGCCACAGCGGAGAGGTGGCACGTCACCGCCCATGTGAGCAGCGGCAGGCGTACCACTACCACGCCGCAGCCGACGGCATAGCGCGCCACCGGGTCGCTGTAGGCGCCGTAGTCGCTCTCTTGTCAGCCCACTCGTGCTATCGTCGGGCGGAACATGCGTCCCACGAAGGGCTCCCGGTTTGTCCGATCGCATGCCACTAGCGGCCCTCGAAGCCGCTGCCCCGATCGAGCTGGGCACAACGAGCGATGAAGCCACAATCGCGCCACGAGCGACCCTCACGCCCTTACTCATGGCGTTGGCCGTTATGTTTGTTTGGGGCGGCACGCCCATGCTCTCGAAGATTGCGGTGGGCGAGGTCGACCCCCTGCTCGTCGGCGTTCTGCGGACCGTCATAGCCGGCGTGATCGCTCTACCGCTGGCTCTGGCGATGCGCCAGCCCTTGCCATCAGGCACGCGGCCCCGCCAGCTGTTGGCCGTGTCGGGATTCGCGGCGTTCGTGGCGTTCCCGCTGCTGTTCACGGTCGGTCAATCGATGACGTCAGCCATGCACGGAGCGCTGATTCTGGCCACGCTGCCTGTGTTCACGAGCCTCTTCGGGACGCTGATCGAGCGAAGGAAGATCTCCGCTACCTGGTCGATCGGATGTGCGCTGGCGCTTGCGGGCGAAGTCGTCGTGATCACCTGGCGTGGTCCGAGCACCGCGGTCGGTTCGAGTGTCGCGGGGGACGTGATCGTACTCGGCTCGTCGGCGATATGCGCGCTCGGTTACGTGGCGGGAGCGCGGCTTACGCAGCGCGGGTACGCGAGTCTGCCGACCACGCTATGGGGCGTGACGGTCTCGTCCATCGTGCTGCTTCCCCTTCTTGGATGGATGCTGATTCGCGGTGGGTTTCCCGAGGCTGGTGTCTCGGCTTGGGGATCCATCCTGATTCTGGCGGTTCTGACGTCCGTTCTCGGCTACGTGGTCTGGTACCGCGCGCTCGCGCTCGGGGGCATCAGCCGGATTGCGTCGATCCAGTTCACGCAGCCTCTCTTCGGTATGGGTCTCGCCGCGCTGTTCCTCGGGGAACGGCCGGCGCCTATCACCGGCGTGGCTGCGGTCGCGATACTGATTGGCGCGAGCCTCGTCCTGCGCGCGGGATCGCGATGAGGGGTACCCGTTCCGAGGCCAGCTCGGACGGCATGCCCGCCGCCCGGCTCGGTCCGTACGCGGTGCTTGCCGCAGCCGTGCTTTGGGGGACGACCGGGACCGCCCAGGCGCTGGCCGATACGGCGTTGCATCCGGTCGTCGTAGGCTGGTCGCGGCTGGTCATCGGAGGGGTTGCGCTTCTGGTTGTCGCGCGGGCCGGTCGTGCCGCCTCTGTACGGAACTCGATGGCGGCTCTCCTCTCCCCAGAGCGCCGCTACTGGCTCTTGGTCGCTGCGTTGGCGACCGCCACGTTCCAGGCGACCTTCTTTGCGGGAGTCGCTCGGTCCGGAGTGGCGCTAGGCACGATGATCGCGATCGGTTCATCGCCGGTCATCACCGGTCTGCTGGGCCGACTCCTTCTCCGCGAGCCGCTCTCGCGCGGGTGGTGGGCGGCCACCGTCGTGGCGATCGCCGGTTGCGCGCTGATACTGAACCCTAGTGCGGGAGCGAGCGCCGTCGATCCTCTCGGAGTCGGTCTCTCGTTTGTCGCCGGCGCGGGCTACGCGCTCTTCGCGGTCACCATTCGACGTGTGCTTGCCGGGGACATCCCGTTCCTACTGGGACCCGCCGCCGCACTGTCCCTTGGCGGGCTGTTTCTTGCCCCGCTGGCGGTGATGCTCCTGCTATCGACGGGTGGGATCGCCCAGCTCGTGGACAGCAAGACCCTGATCGCGCTCGCCTGGCTGGGCCTTGCCGCCAGCGCCGGGGCGTATGGGTTCTTCGGCTGGGGGATTCAGCGCGTCTCGGCAGCGGCCGCCGGGTCGCTTACCCTGGCCGAGCCGCTGGTCGCCTTCTCGTTGGGCGTAGCGGTGCTGGGAGAGCAACCGTCTGCTCTGTCCATCGCGGGCAGCGCACTGGTGGTCGGCGCCCTGGCGTTCCTTGCACTAGTGCCGAAGAGGCGTGCGGTTCCGTCTATCGCCTCCTGACGGGAGTACCCGCTGGACCGCTCACCTGTGCTATCTTCGCTCCCATGGACATCGAGCCGGCGTCACCAGAGCGAGGCGATTTCGTCCGCGACATCGTCGCCGCGGATATGCGCGACGGGCGCGTCAGCGGCGTAGCCACCCGCTTCCCGCCCGAGCCGAACGGCTACCTCCACATCGGGCACGCGAAGTCCATCTGCCTGAACTTCGGGATTGCCGCCGAGTTCGGAGGGCGATGCCATCTGCGCTTCGACGACACCAACCCGGTCAAGGAGGAGCAGGAGTACATCGACGCCATCGAGGCGGACGTGAGATGGCTCGGGTTCGACTGGGGCACGCACCTCTACCACGCCTCCGACTACTTCGAGCAGCTGTACGAGTGGGCTGTCCACCTCATCCGTGAAGGCAAGGCGTACGTCGACGACCTCTCGGCGGACGAGATTCGCGAGCATCGCGGCACGCTTACCGACCCGGGCCGAGAGAGCCCTTGGAGGGAGCGGTCTCCGGAGGAGAACCTCGATCTCCTCGAGCGGATGCGCGCGGGCGAGTTCCCGAACGGCTCGCGAGTGCTTCGCGCCAAGATCGACATGGCCTCGGGCAAC
>JBBILP010000031.1:0-9859 GCA_037444885.1 Actinomycetota bacterium
GGTTTGCTTCAGACGGTGAACGGCGTTCCGGCGGCCGCCCAATCACGTTGCCTGGCCAGTCGAAGTCCGGGGGCGCGTCGAGCCTGTCACTCGGCTCGCGCCACTCGGTCGGCTAGGCTCGCGCCAGCTCGCGCCACTCGGTCGGCTAGGCTCGCGCCACCTGTAGCTTGAAGCTGAACTCCGCGCCCTCGCCCGGAATCGAGCGGACTGCTATCCGAGAGCCGTGTCCATCGATGATCTCGCTCGCGATCGCAAGACCGAGCCCAGCGCCCTTCTTCGGCTCGCCACGCTCGCTCTCGACCCGATAGAAACGGTCGAAGATGTGAGGGAGCGCTTCCGCGGGGATGCCGTCGCCGGTGTCCGTGACCCCGACCTCGAGGTCCCCCGCCTTCAGACGAGCCCAGACCGTGATCGAGTCCCCCGACTTCGTGTGCTTCAGCGCGTTGTCGATGAAGCCGACCAGGACCTGCTCGATGCGGTCCCGGTCGCACAGCGCGAGCAACTTGGCGGGCGCTACGCGCGAGAGCAGATCGACCCCGCGCTCGTCCGCAAGAGGCTTCATCACGTGGACGACCTCGGCGATGATTCCCACCACCGCGTGTTCCCGAATGTCCATCTCGACAGCGCCGGAGTCGAACCGCGCGAGCGTGAACAGCTCTTCTACCAGTCGCTGCAGCCTGTCGCTTTCGGCGCGCATCGTTCGGATGAAGTCGTCGCGCACCTCAGGCTTTTCCTTCGCGCCGTCATCGAGCAATTCGACGAACCCCTTCAGCGCAGCTACGGGCGTGCGGAGCTCGTGGCTGGCGTTCGCCACGAACTGACGCTGTGCCTCATCTTGCGCGCGCAGGGTGTCGAAGGCGTGTCCAAGCTGAGCCGCCATACGGTTGTAGGATTCCGCCAGGTCGGTGATCTCATCGGGTACCCAGCGTTTCGGCAACCTCTGGTCGAAGTCCCCTTCGGCGATGGCGGCGGCGGCCCGTGACAGCCTCGTCACCTGCCGAGTGATGATCTCCGAGAAGAACAGCCCGACCGCTCCCGCAACCACGAGAGCGACCCAGAACGCGACGGTAAGCTGCTCGTTGACCCGCCGCAGGGCTTGGCGCGCTTCTCGGGCCTCATTCCCGACGACGACCACTCCGACTTTGAGTCCGGCGCTATCGAAGATCGGCCGTGCGGCGATCACGAGTCCGAGCTTCTCGAAATCGACCTCGGCGAAACGGCCTTCTTCCTCTCCGCCCTCGACGTGCGCGCGCCTGAGAACTGAGTCCGGTACCTCCCTCGAAAGCCTACTGGCCACCAGCGCGCCCTCGCGGTCGTAGACCACGATCTCCTCGTCGAGCGCATCGCCGATTCGCTTCACCCGGTCCCGGAGTTCACCCGCGTTGTCGCCGTCCAGCGGGAAGAACGGTGAGAAGAGGTCGGCGAGGGCGGTCGCCTCATTGAGACGCTGAGCTGCCGCTATCTCCTCGATCGAGGCCTTGTGCCCCGCCGAGATCCACGCGGACACAACGAGCTGGCCGACCACGATGACGGTCACGAACAGGGCCGTCTGCCAAACCCGGACCGATATCCGCATCTAGGACCCCTACACGCTTCGCAGCCGGTATCCGACACCTCGAACAGTCAAGATGTACTCGGGTTCCTGGGCGTTCGGCTCGACCTTGTCGCGCAGGTTGTGGATGTGCACGTCTACCGTACGCTCGTCACCGACGAAGCCGCCGCTCCAGAGGTGACTGAGGATGGCCGCCCGCGAGAAGGCCTTACCGGGTGTCCTAGCGAGCAGCGACAGGATCTGGAATTCGGTGTTGGTGAGGTGCACGACCTCGTCCCCCATGAAGACCTCGTGGCTGTCGGGGTCGATGGCGAGGTCAGCGACGCTGATGCGCGCTTCGCGAGTAGGTGTCGCCTCTACCCTCCTGAGTTGGGCGCGCACCCTGCTCACGAGTTCTCTCGGCGAGAAGGGCTTGGTCACGTAGTCGTCGGCGCCCAGCTCCAGGCCGAGTATCTTGTCGATCTCCTCGCTGCGCGCAGAGAGCATGATGATGGGAACGTCCCACTTCTGCCGAACCTCGCGACAGAACTCCAGGCCCGAGCACCCTGGCAGCATGACGTCCAGGATAATCAGGTCGGGCTGAAAGGACTGCAGAGCGGCCTTGGCTTGATCGCAATCCATCGCCGTACGAACGGCGAAGCCGGCCTCATCGAGAGCGTACTCGATGATCTTGAGCAGAGACTCTTCGTCGTCGACTACGAGAATTCGTTTGGTGTCCATGGGCCTCCGACGCGGTCGAGGCGCGATGTCTTTTCCTGGCTTCTACTTCCCGGATACCGGCGTTGTCAAGCAGCCGCCTCTGAAGCGACCAGAATGCCAGGTGTGCGGAGTGGAGGCCCGACCTCGTGGGCCGGATGCGCTCCTGACCTTAGGGATTGCAGATAGTACAGGCGTTGAGTCCCGCTTGTACCGCTGCGTCCTTCGAGTCGAAGACGACCCGGTTGTCCTTCTCGACTTCCTGGGCCCAGGGACAGCTTGGGAGATGATAGCGACTGCCGTACTTGGATGCGATGAACTTCTCGCCACAGCCCAAGGTCGCGGTGGCAAGGACGACAGCGAACACGGCAGCGATCACTCGGCGCATTCTGCCTCCAGTACTCGAGCGTGCCCCAAGGGTGAACACGCGTACGGCGCGAAAGAAGACCCGCCGTACGCTTTCGACGGACGCGTACTCACCCCTTCCCGAATCGGGTACCTTGAGTGTGCGGACAGCTGTCGCGCCTCGGAAGGAGATCGAGTTGGACATCACGGCCGACACGAGAATCGGCGATCTCATCAAGGCGTATCCCGACGCCCTGGAGTTCCTCGCCGCGTACGACCCGCACTTCGAGAAGTTGCGCAACCCGCTCCTGCGCGCCACGGTCGGCAAGGCGGCCACCCTGCGGATCGCATCTGAGATGGCGGGAGTGCCGCTCGACGATCTCCTCTCGGATCTGCGAGCGGAATTCGGGGACCGAGAGGCTCAGAATCCCGCCGTCGAGCGCGCAGCGCGCCAGGAAGAACTGAAGGCGATCATCCGTGAACTCCACGCCGGAGCATCCGTCGAGGCGATGCAGCAGCGCTTCGCCGAGGTCACGCAAGGTGTCGGCGCCGACGAAATCGCCGCGATGGAGCAGGCGCTCATCGCCGAGGGCATGCCGGTTTCCGAGGTTCAGCGGCTGTGCGACGTTCACGTTCAGGTCTTCCGCGGCGCCCTCGACGAGCAGGTCGAACGAGAGGTGCCCGAGGGCCATCCCATCGACTCATACCGCAAGGAGAACGCCGCCCTTGCGGGCGTCATCGAGGACGTGCGGTGCGAGCTTGAGGCACTGAAGGCGGCGCCCTCCGCCGACGAGCGGCAGAACGCCATGCGCGGGCTCGACAAGGCGCTCGAACGCCTCGCCGACATCGACATCCACTACACGCGCAAGGAGAACCAGCTCTTCCCGCTGCTGGAGAAGCATGGGATCACCGGCCCGACCCAGGTTATGTGGGGGATTCACGACGACATCCGCTCCAGGGTGAAGGCCGGCAGGCAGGCCGCGGCGCAGAGCAGCGCGCGTGTGCTCTCCGCTCACCTCCCCGAGACCCTGAAGCTCATCGAGGACATGATCTACAAGGAGGAGAAGATCCTCTTCCAGGTCAGCCTGGATACTCTCTCCGACGAGGAGTTCGAGGAGATGGCCGCCGGGGAGGGCGCGATCGGCTACGCGTGGATCGACACTCCGCCTCCGATGGCGCCGCGGCAAGATGACGTGGAGTCGGCTGGCGCGGCGGCCGAGGAGATCCCTCCGGATGAAGCCGCGCGAGAGGAGGGCCGCCCTCATGTCGCCGCGACCGCTGCCGAGTCACCCGTCGTCGAACCCGCCGAGAGCGCAGGGGAGCCGGCCGCCGCACCGGACGGTCTTCTCACCCTCACCACCGGAGCGCTCACTCCCGAGCAGGTAGACCTGCTCCTGCAGCACCTTCCGCTCGACATAACGTTCGTCGACGAGACCGGCCGCGTTCGCTACTACTCGGAAGGCGACAGAATCTTCCCGAGAAGCCCGGGGGTCATCGGTCGCGAGGTGCGCAACTGCCACCCGCCGAAGAGCGTCGATGTCGTCGAGCGAATAGTCGAGGAGTTCAGACGGGGCAACCGCAGCACGGCGGCGTTCTGGATCGAGCTGATGGGGCGACTCGTCTTCATACGGTACTTCGCGGTCCGCGACCAGGCCGGTGAGTACCGCGGCGTCTTGGAGGTCACGCAAGACGTCACCGATGTGCGCGAACTTCAGGGCGAGCGACGGCTGCTCGATTGGTGAGGCTTCAGCCCTTCACGACGCCGATCGGGGTGAGTGTGATCTCCGGCGTCACCAGGTCCGACTGTTCTCGCATCACGACGTCGATGTCCTTGTACGCCGCCGAGGCCTCTTCCGCGAGGTCGCGCTTCTTGGCCTTGAACAACCGTATGTCCTTCGCCTTCAGCTCGGCGAGCACGGAGTCGACGGGAATCGTGCGAACCGCCTGCTTTCGGCCGAGCGCGCGTCCAGCGCCGTGTGCGCAGGACTCGAAGGCGTCGGGACTTGCCAGCCCGCGCCCGATGAAGCTGTGGGTACCCATCGAGCCGGGCACCACAACCTCGCCCTCCGCGCGGACGGCGCCCTTCCTGTGAACCACCACACGCACTCCGAAATGCTCTTCCTGCGCCGCGTAGTTGTGGTGAACATCCGTCGGGGCGTCCGGACGCATGCCTGGGAAGCGGCGCTCGATGGCCGCTTGAACGGCTTCACGCATCAGCCTTCGGTTCTCGGCGGCGAACCGCAGGCAGAACTCCATGGCAGCGAGGTACTCGCGGCCCTGCTCGGAGTCAGCGGCAAGATACGCGAGTCCCCATTCCGGCGGAACGTCGCTTCCGTCGCGGCGGTTGGCGTCCTTGGCCAGGCGGTCGTAGTGTTCGGCGATCTGCTTGCCGAGATTCCGGCTTCCCGAGTGCACCATCCCCCACGCCACGCCGTCGGGGTCGCGCTGCAGTTCGATGAAGTGATTGCCTCCACCGAGCGTCCCGACCTGCCGCTTCGCTTTGTCCATCTCGGCCCTGAGCACCGGGATCTCGGGGGCGTCCTGGAACAAGCGAGTCCGGGTCTCCTGCGAGTCGGCATGCCACTCGAACCCCTGTGGAATCGACCGCTGGACGTCGCTCAATACCAGGTCGCGGCCGGCTAGAAGCGCGTCAGCGGGTACGTTGGTTCGCCAAGCGCACACCCCGCAACCTATGTCCAGGCCAACAGCGTGAGGGATGACGTGGCCCTCGGCGGCGAACACACCGCCGATGGGCATGCCATATCCGACGTGCGCATCGGGCATCAGCGCGACGTGATGGAAGGCGAAGGGTAGGTTCGCTAGGTTGCGCGCCTGGGCCAGCGTGGGCGCATCCGTGCGCTCGCCCCACACGAGTATCGGAATCCGCTCTGTCTCCAGACGGTACACCGAGGCCTGCCGAGTCTTCGCGCCGCCAGGGTCAGGTGTCTGGCGCGTCCATCAACCAGACGACGCCGTCCTCGCGGTGATGAACGGCCCACGAGAACCCCATCTCTACATACCCAGGCACCGGCTCGTCGTCCGCGGTCACGTGAACCTCGCCCGGTCCTTGCTCACCGACCGCTTCCGCCGCGAGGCGCGCTGCCTCAGGGGCGCTGGCGGTGCATGATCTCCACCATCGTGCGCAGCTTGCCAAGGTTCTGCCTGCGGTGACGAGCCAGCTCCTCGTGTGAGGGCGACTTCAGGATAGCGTCGACGTAGTCGGCAAGCTCGGAGGGCTTGAACGGCTTGGTCATGTAGTCCACCTCGCCCGTGCTCTCCTCCATCGTCTCGAGCTGGCTGGCCAAGTCCCCGATCGCGGAGAGGAAGATGATGGGAATGTCCTTCGTCTTCTGGTCGGCGGCGAGCTGTCTACGCACTTCGCGTCCGTCCATCCGCGGCATCATCACGTCGAGTACGATGAGGTCGGGCTTCTCCAGCTTCGTCTTGTCCACCGCCTCTTCCCCGTTGTGCGCGGTGATCACCTCGTAGCCGCGATTGGTCAGTGTGGAGGACACCAGCCGAACGATCGACGGCTCGTCGTCCACCGCAAGGATCTTGAACGCCATCGCCCTAACCCCCTGTCTCTTCCGCTCCGAGGAGCGCGCTCACCTGATCGGCTAGTTCACGTGGAGTGAACGGCTTGCACAAGTAGACCTCAGCACCGCATTCCAAGCCGGCTTGACGCTCGTAGACCTGGCTTTTCGCCGAGAGAAAGGCGATGGGTATGCCCTCCGTCTTGGGGTCGGACTTCAGCCGGGTCGCGGCCTCGAAGCCGGTCATCAGGGGCATCATCACGTCCAGAAGGATGAGATCCGGGGTGTGCTCCCGCGCGAGGGAGATGGCCTCCATCCCGTCCGTAGCCACCAGGACCTCGTGTCCGCACTTCTCGAGAGTGAACGAGACCAGCTTCACGATGTGTGGTTCGTCGTCTACGACCAGGATACGCGCCATCAACTAGCCTTCTCTCGCCAGTAGCGTCTCGACCTTCTCGGCGAGCAGCCCGGCTTCGAACGGCTTGTTGACCTGCTCGGCGGCGAGCGACAGCACGTCCATCTTCTCGTGATCGATGCGATGCGCCGTCATCACCACGATGGGAATATCGCTCGTGGTGGGGTCCGTCTTGACCCTGCGTATGACCTCGTATCCGTCCATCTCAGGCATCCGCAGGTCCAGCAGGATCAAGTCGGGCTTCTTCTTGGCGATAGCCGCCATCGCCTCTTTGCCGTTGTATGCCGAGGCGACCGCGAACCCCTTCGTCTTCAAGTTCTCGCACAGCGCGCGCACGATGCTCGCGTCATCGTCCACAACCAGCACGACCGGGCTTGTGGTCGAGCCCACCAGATCGTCGATGATCCGGGTGAGCCTGGACTGGTCGATGGGCTTTTCCAGGTAGTCCGCCGCCCCCATCCGCAGGCTCTTGCCTTCGTCACACACGATGGAGAGGACCACCACGGGTATGCCGGCAGTGGCGGGATCGTCGCGAAGCTGCTGCAACACGGCGAACCCGTCCGCGTCCTTGAGCATCACGTCGAGCGTGATGACGCTGGGCGACTCGTTTGCGGCAACACGTCGCGCCTCGGCCGCCGAGTGGGCCTTCAGGACCTGGTGTCCCCGTTTCACAAGGTAGGTCTCGATGAGGTCGGCCACGCAGGGATCGGGGTCGATGACCAGCACCTTGCCCGCGCGAGCCGTCTGCGGGGCTTCCACGTCGGGTGTGCGCACGAGGGCCTTCGACGCCACGGGAAGCGAGAAGGAGAAGGTGCTCCCCTTTCCGGGCTCGCTGCGAACCCAGACGCGCCCCCCGAGCAGCTCGACGATGCTCTTGCAGATCGACAGACCAAGGCCGGTTCCACCTATCTCCCGAGTAAGGGAGGAGTCGACGCGGTAGAACTTGGTGAACAGGTTCTCCTGGTCGTCCTTCTCGATTCCGATACCGGTGTCTTTCACACTGAAAGCGACCGTGTCTCCCGAGCGTCGTGCGGACACGACCACGGTGCCGCCGTCAGGGGAGTACTTGATGGCGTTGCTCACCAGATTCAGCAAGACCTGGCCGACCCTGTCGCGGTCACCGGCCACCGGCTGCATGGCCTTCGGCTCCTTCAGGACGAGCTTCACGCCCGCGGTTTCGGCCAGCGCGGCGAACGTCTCGACAGCGCCCGCGAGTACATCGGCCACATCCAGGGGTTCTACCTTCAGGTGAATCCGGCCGGACTCTATGCGTGAAATGTCCAGCAGGTCGTTGATGAGGGAGACCAGTCGGTCCGAGTTCTCCTGGACTATCTGGAGGAATTCGCGCTGGATGTCGTTGATATCGCCGGCCTCGCCCTCGACTATCAGGTCGACGTAGCCCTTGATCGAGGTCAGCGGAGTTCGCAGCTCGTGCGACACGGTGGAAACGAACTCGTTCTTCATCACGGCGATCTCGCGCTCGGCGGTCACGTCGTGGAGACTCGCTACGCTGCCGAGAAACCCGCCGTTGCTGTCTATCACCGGATTGCAGCGCACCTCGATGACCTTGTGTTCGGGCTTCGAGAGCACCACTTCGCGGACGGAGCTGAGCGCGCTCTCCTCGAACAGCGGCGCGTTGCGCACGTAGACCTCGCAGTCGGAGCACTCCGCTCGCTTGTCCGCGAACGCGCGCTTCTTCCCATCATCGCCAGGGGTGCCGGACAGCAGCCAACACCGCGGGTCGTCAGCGGAGTGAGCGAGGCACTGCAGGGCGCCACAGTTGAGTTCCTCCCAGCACAGCACGGCGCGCGAGCGGTCCGGCTCCGGCTCGCCGAGAAGCGACGCCAGCGTCACTACGCGGTCGACAACCTTCGACGCCTTCACGCCGAGAAGCGAGCAGGCCGCGGGGTTGATGAAGGTCACCCTGGAATCGGGCGCGAACACGATCAGCCCGTCCCCGGTGCTCGCCAGGATGGCCTCGAGCTGCTCCTGCTGGCGGACCAGTTCGGTATCGTCCCGGACGCTGATCGCGACACCTCGGCCATCCTCGCAGGCGAAAGGACTGGCCTGGCACGCGAGCACGCGTCCGTCCGACTTCAGGACGAGCTTCTCGGCGCGCGTCCTCTTGGCGGACCTGACGCGACCGACCGCCTCGGCAAGTTCGGTGGGTAGTGTGTCCGAGAACGGACGACCGACCACGTCGTGCCTGGCGAGGCCGAGCAGCCGCTCGGCGGACTCGTTGAAGAGACGCACGTCACCCGCTGACGAGATGGCGATGAGCGCCTCTCCTGTGTCGGCGAGAAGCTTCCTCAAGCCGATGTTGCTGCGTCGTTCCTCTCGCTTCTCGGCCATGTGCCTCCTCGGCGGACGATGAGCAGCCGATATATGCCAGATTCGCCACGTCAGCCGCTTCACCTGCCGAGACGACGGGATGCGGGAGGGGTGTCGTCGGGTGCGTCGAATAGCCTGGTGTAGCGGGACCAAGGCCAGAAGCTCGCGCAACCTACGAGGGGCAACACATGCAGGAGGCGAAGGCCGAGAAGACCGTTCTTGTCGCCGACGACAACCGGTTCATACGCCTGCTCGTCCAGACAGCGCTGCGGCCTCTGCATGTCGAGCTGCTTGAGGCCGTCGATGGGGTCGAGGCGATCTCCGCGGCCCTGTCCCACAAACCCGACCTCATCCTGCTCGATGTCGTGATGCCTCGCGTCGACGGGTTCGCGGCGCTGAAAGAGATGCGCTCCCACGACAAGCTGGCGAACACCGTGATCGTCATGCTGACGACCGCAGCTAGCGAGAAGGACATACAAACGGGCCGAGACAGCGGAGCCGACGACCACATCGTCAAACCCTTTGAGGCCTCCGACCTGCGCAACCGTGTCCAAGAGCTGCTGAACCGGGGAAGACCACGCGCCTAGCCGACCGACGCGTCCGGCTCCTCGGCGTCAGTGCGCTCGGCATCCGGAGTCTCAGCCGTCGTGGGATGCGCCAACACGAGACCCAGCTCGTCGCCCGCGACATCTATGGTCGCGGTCTGACCTTCCAGCAGTTCCCCGTCGACCACCGCCTTCGCGATACGATCCACCACCTCGTGGGCGATGACACGCTTGAGCGGCCTCGCACCGAATACCGGATCGTAGCCGAGCAGTGAGATGCGATCCGCGGCGGCGGGAGTCAGTTCGAGCGCGATCTTGCGCTCGGCCAGACGCTTGCGGACCTCGGCCAGCTGCAACTCCACGACCTCGCCGATCTCCTCCAGCGTAAGCGCGTCGAATACGACGACGTCGTCGATGCGGTTGAGGAATTCCGGCCGGAAGG
>JBBILP010000032.1:0-9843 GCA_037444885.1 Actinomycetota bacterium
GGCGATCGCAGGCGCGGGTGGCGGGAGGACGATCCCCGCAGTGGCGAGAAGGAGGCTCAGCGCCCCCCGTCCGATTCGGCGAAGAGCACCTCTGAACATCGAAACCTCCTCCTGGTGGGCGACTGCACCCGAGCATGAAGCACACGGCCGGAGGGGGTCAAGACCGCGCCGGGTGGCCGCGCCGGGGGCTCATGCCGGGGGCTCCGCCCCCCGAAACCTTACGCGCTCAGGCGCCCTTAGCTTGCCGCCTCCACCAGAATCCGGGCCATACTCTCGAAGAAGGCCCGACCGTCTGTGCCACCGCACGCGGAATCAACCACACGCTCGGGATGCGGCATGAGCCCGAAGACGTTACCGCGTTCGTTGCAGATGCCGGCGATGTCATCGAGCGCGCCGTTGGGCGCGCTTCCCTCGGCAAGCCGAGAGCCGTCGGGTTCGCAGTAGCGCAGCACGATCTGGCCGCCGTCTCTCAGGCGCTCCAGGGTATCGGCATCGCAGACATAGTTGCCCTCGTTGTGATTGACGGGGACGCTCATCACGGTCTCGGCGGGCAAGTCCAGCCACTGACAGACGCTCGGCTCTACACGGAGCGGCTGAGCATGACAGATGAACTTCAGGCCGACGTTGCGCAGGAGCGCGCCCGGCAGCAGATGCGCCTCGGTAAGTATCTGGAAACCGTTGCAGATGCCCATGACCGGTCCGCCGCGCTCGGCGAATCGGACGACCTCGTTCATCACCGGCGAGAAGCGCGCCACAGCGCCACAGCGCAGGTAGTCGCCGTACGAGAACCCGCCGGGCAGCACGATGGCGTCAAGTCCCGACAGGTCGGTGTCCCCATGCCAAACGTACTCCGCCGCGAAGCCAAGATGTCTAGCCGCATATACGACGTCCTGCTCGCAGTTGGAGCCGGGGAAGACTACGACGCCAAGTCGCATCTCACGCCTCCCCGACCTGCTCGATGCGGTAGTCCTCGATCACTGGATTGGCGAGGAGCTTGTCGCACATCTCGGTCACACGCTCCAGGGTGGCGTCGGGACCCTCGAGCTCGAGCTGGATGTACTTCCCGATCTTGACGTCCGCGACCTCCGCATAGCCGAGGTTGACCAGCGCGCGCTGGGCCGTAGCCCCCGGAGGATCGAAGATGCCCTTCTTGTACGTCACGAGTATCTCGTACCGGGCCATCCTCAGCCTTCCTTTCCTCGGGCTGGCTCGCGCCGCGCACTCAAGATGACTTCTCCGGCCTGTCCTTCGCCTTGCCCGCTTGCCGCTGCGCGTCGAGACGGAGTGGCCGCACTATCACCCAGTCTATATACAGCGCGACACCGAAGGCCGTGATCTCGGCGGCGAGCAGCAGCATGGCGATCGTGCGGTTTTCCTTCACGCCGGGGATGAAGATCCCTAGCGCGAAGGCCACACCGATGCCCATCGCGATGAGCGCTATCCGTCGCCAGCGGCGAATCTCCGGCGTCATCGGTAGGGGCTCGCGGCGGCGTCCCTTGGCCTTGGGCTTGGCGTCGCCGACTGGGCGCTTGGGCTTCAGCGAGGACGCGCTGCGTCGGGTGGACCCGACCTTGGCGTGCTTCTGGTAGCGAGGGTTCGTTGCGCTTCTGCGCGCCAAGCTAGGCGCCTCCCTCGGGGCTGAAGGCTTGCCCCGTGATCATCTCGTAGGCCTGTATGTACTTGGCCGACGTAGCCTCGATCACGTCGGCCGGAAGGGACGGCGGCGGCGGCGTCTTGTCCCAGCCCGTCGACTCGAGCCAGTCTCTCACGTACTGCTTGTCGAACGAAGGCTGTCCCGCACCCGGCGAATACGTATCGGCCGGCCAGAAACGGGACGAGTCCGGTGTGAGCACCTCGTCGGCAAGCGTTACCTCGCCGTCGACGAGCCCGAACTCGAACTTGGTGTCCGCGATGATGATCCCTCGGCCCGCCGCGTGCTCTCGAGCTGCCGAGTAGACCGCGATCGACTTCTCGACCAGTTCGTCCGCGTAGTCCGGGACCAGCGCTCGCATCTCGTCCACGGAGATGTTGATGTCGTGACCCTCGGTCGCCTTGGTGGAGGGCGTGAAGATCGGTTGCTCGAGCTTGCTCGACTCGAGCAGGCCGTCGGGAAGACGTTGCCCACACACCGTGCCCTGCTTCTTGTACTCGGACCATCCTGAACCGGCCAGGTAGCCGCGGACGATGCACTCGACCGGGAACATCTCCGCCTTGCTTACCAGCATGAATCGACCGCAGAGCAAGTCTGCGTGAGGTGCGAACTGGTCCGGAAGATCCGCTACGTCGGTGGACAGCAAGTGATTCCCGCAGACGTCGGCCAGCTTGTCGAACCAGAAGAGCGACAGCTTCGTGAGCACTTCCCCCTTGTGGGGGATCGGTTCGGGGAGAACGACGTCGAACGCCGAGATGCGGTCGCTGGCGACCAGCAACAACCGATCATCGAGATCGTACAGATCGCGAACCTTGCCTCGGGAGTCGGGTCTGAGTTCAGAGATAGACACGCGCGCGGCGTCCTTTCGGAGTCGTGGCCATGGCCGCCGTGTGGGTGCGGGCGACGGGTGCGGAGACGGCACCCGCATTGTAGGCGAAACCCGATAGCCCGATAAGGCGAAACCGAACGCCGCGCGACGAGCGGTAGGTCGATCGCGGATCGGGACTACTCCATCACCTTCGTCGCCTCGGCAAGATCCAGTCTGAAGATGCGGCGGACCGGTGGTATCTCCGAGACCAGCAACACCAACAGGTTGATCCCGACGATCCAGGCGATGCTTTGCGGGTAGATCACCGACTTGAAGGAGTAGGCCTCGGTGGAGAACGACGCGTACAAGGCGTCGCTGGCGCGAAGGCCCAGCCAGACGCCCAGGGGAACCGCAGCCAGCGCAAGCAGGACGTTCTCGATCGTCACCATTACGGCCAGCCTGCCGTTCTCCTCGCCGATCGTCCGCATCGTGGCGATCTCTCGCGTGCGTTCGAGGATGTTCGCCGTGAAGGTGTTGTAGATGACAGCGGCGGCCATCGCGAAACCGAACGCCAGCATGATGGCGCCGAACGTGGTCGCGAACTCCATGAGCGACATGAGTTTCTCGAGCAGCGTGTCCTTCACCTGTACCTGTGTCGCACCGGGAAGGTCGTACAGCTCCTCCTTTATGCGCTCCTCTCTTCCTCCGGACGAGAAGATGTAGAGGACGTTGTACTCGTTGCGGCTAGTGTTGGTGAGCACCCGACCCACGTCGACGCTCACGAAGACCGGTCCGCCGAGCGTCTCATCGGAGATAGCGCCCACAGTGAGCGTCTGGCGCTCCTTCATGTAGGGCGACTTCACTTTGACGGTGTCGCCGACCGTCACGCCCAGCTTCTTCGCCACCGCCTCGGCCATCACCATCTCGCCCGAGGACAGTGTCCGCTCGGATTCCTCTCCGTCTGTGATGTCGAAGCCGTGGAAAGCGGCCGTCGGGGCCATCGCGGTCAGCATCGCGGTGTGCTCCACGCCGTTCTTCGAAAGCTCGACCGGCAGGGTGAGCGCGGGATCCACGCGGTCCACACCCTTCCATCGAGAGACCTCTACGACCCTGTCCGAGCCGAACCTGCCCTCATAGGCCGCCACGATGTCCCACTTCTCGGTGTCCTGGAAGACCTTCGTCATCATGAAATCCACCGCGTCGAACATCGACCACGTCGCGACAGTCAGCACCATCGCGAACGCGATGCCCACGACGGTGTACAGGCTGCGACGTCGTGCGCGAAACACGTTCCGCAACGGGATTCGGAAGGTGAAGGAGCGGGGCATCGCCCACCCGAAGAGGCGTTCCACTATCGGGATACGACCGCCGCCCTTGACCGCGAGATTAGGGTCGGAGTGCATGGCCTTCGCCGGCGGAATGCGAACCGCCGCCCAGGCCGGCACGATTCCCGCGAGCACGCACGCGATCGAACTCATGAGCACGGCGTTGAGGAGCACCAGCGGATACACGTGGGTGGTCAACAGCGGTATGCCGAGGAGCGTGACGTACAGGTCGGCGATACCTACCGCCGCCCATATTCCGAGAAGGATGCCGAGTATCGAGCCGCCTACTGCGATGATCAGGGAGAAAGCGAGGTAGTGTCCGAGTACCTGAACGTCGGTGTACCCGAGCGCCTTCATCAGTCCGATCTCTCCGCGCTGCGACTGGACGAGCCGCGAGAGCGCGATGAACAGCGACAGCGAGGAGATCACGAGCACCAGCCCGGGCATGAAGTCGGCCATCGCGCGGTTCTGTTCCACCTCTTCCTGAAGGCCGAAGTTCGAGGGCTGGTCGGCCTGCGGCACGCTCTCTAGAACCACAAACGGATCGAGCTTCGCCTCAACGTCGTCGATCACTCGGTCAAGATCGGCACTGCTCGAGATCAGGACCGCGACGTCGTTGACGCCCCCGCTCCTGCCGAAGAGCGCCCCCGCTTGCCTTTGCTCCATGAAGAACACCGCGAACTCGCCAGGTGACGGGATCTCGCCTTTCGCGCGTATGGGATAGAAGTACTCCGGACTTGACCCGATGCCGACGATGCGCAGGCGCGTCTTGGTCTGCGCTCCCGTGTGTACATCCAGGGTGTCGCCGACGCCGATGCCGGTCTCGTTCGTGAACTTCTTGTTCAACACGACCGCGTTGCGCTCCCTGGGTTTCGGGAGTCGTCCCTCCTGCATCACCAGGCGGTTGACCGATGGCGTGCGGTCCAAGGGGATTCCCACGACCCTTGCGGTCACTTGGCCGCCGTCCGGCATGTCCAGCCCGGTGTCGACGACGAGTCGCGCCTCGACCGCATCCACCCCGGGGAGCGCCGCGATTCGACGCGCCACCGACTCGGGCGCGCTGACTACGCGCGTGTTGAAGCTCGCGAATCTCAGTTCCGAGTTCGCGCGATCCAGGGAGGCCTTCAGGTCGAGGTAGCCCGTGATGAAGGCGACATAACTCATGATTCCGATGGACACGAGCGCGGCGAGCGACAGGAACTGCCCCTTGCGCGACTTGATGTCGCGCCACGCCTTCAGAAGCAGCATCCGCATGGCCGGCCTACCAGACCACGTCTTCAGGCTCGACGGGGTTCTCGTTCGTCTCGATTCTGTGGATCCGACCGTCTCGGAGGTGCAGCACGCGGTCGGCGATTGCCGCGAGCGGGGAGTTGTGTGTGACTATGACCACCGTCTTGCCCTCGGCTCGATTGACCTCCTTGAGAGCGGCCAGCACGAGCTTTCCCGTTCGGAAGTCCAGATTCCCGGTCGGTTCGTCGCCGAGGATCAGCACCGGGTCCTTCGCAAGCGCCCTCGCCACGGCCACGCGCTGCTGCTCTCCGCCAGACAGTTGCGACGGGAAGTGCCCCTTGCGTTCGCCTAGCCCCACCTTCTCCAGCAACGCGTCGGCGTCTTCGCCGCTGGGCACTCCGTCGCGCGCCGCCAATTCCAGCGCGAACTGCACGTTCTCGCGCGCGGTCAGCGTCGGAATCAGGTTGAAGAACTGGAATACGAAGCCGATCTTCTCTCGCCTGAAGAGCGTGAGTTGTCGCCGAGAGAAGCGAGAGATGTCCTGGCCATCGATGATCACCCTGCCGGAGGTGGGAGAATCGATTCCGCCGATCAGGTTGAGGAGCGTGGTCTTTCCCGAGCCGGAAGGTCCGAGCACCGCCACGAACTCGCCTTGGGGAATCTCAAGGTCGGTGTGGCTGAGCGCGTGGACCGACACTTCGCCCATCTTGTACACACGCTCGACATCCCGCAGTTCGGCGGCGAGAACGCCGCCTGCGACATCATCGGCCATCGTCGGGCCGCACCTCCTCCTTGTGCGACCGCCTCACCGAGATGACGCGAATCGCACGCTAGTCCGTCTAGCCCAGGTAGCCGAGGTACGCCGCACCCGCCAGGCCGTGCAACGCCGCCAGCACCACCATCGAGTATCCTCCCCAACGGTGAACGCGCATGTGCAGCTTGCCCTTGAAACGGATGACGCGCTTGCCGACGAGCACCTGAAAGGCCGTCAGCGCAAACAGCACGAGGCCACCCGCGAGTAGTGCTGGGGCTTGAACCTGTATGCCTCCGAGCATCCGAGCCCTCCCTTGTCCGCCGGCTCACAGTCTGGAAGATACAGTACGCTCAGGCCGACTCCGCCTGCTAGGTTCGCGGGAAGTCGATCGCGCTGAGAAACCGTCGCTCGAAGTCCATGTGCGCTGCCAGATCGAACACCCGGATCTCCTCGGCAAGCCTGTCGGCCAGCATGCGCGCGCCCGTGCTCAGGAGCGCGCCGACCACTCCCGCCTTCGCTGCGTTCCCGACGAACCGTACCCGAGCGGTCCACTCGTCGTCGATGACTCCGAGCTTCGCGAGCGAGCGCGGATCCAGATGGCGTCCGAGCCCGCCGGCGACCAGGACGGTCTCCACGGCACTCGGCGCGACGCCCTCGGCTTCCAGCAGAAGACGCATTCCGGCGGAGATGGCGGCCTTCGCAAGCTGGACCTGACGTACGTCGTCTTGCGTGAGACCCACACCCGCGGACTCGTCGACAAGGAACCGCCGGTTGCCCTCGGCATCTTCGGAGACAAGCGACCCGAGCGGACCGGGGACGTCGAGCCGCAGTCGACCAGTGGAGTCGAGCACTCCCTCGTCCACCAGAATCGCTACGAGGTCGATCACACCACTTCCGCAAAGACCCCGGGGAGCGACCCCGTCGATGACCGAGAGGCCAAGCCGCCCGCCATCGACCCGTACGCGCTCGATGGCGCCCGACTCGGCGAGCATCCCGCTGCTGATGCTGGCGCCCTCGAACGCGGGGCCTGCCGCAGTGGACGTCGCGACAAGCCCTGTCGGGGTCACGAGCACAATCTCCCCGTTGGTGCCGAGGTCAAGGTAGAGCGCCGCGGACTCGACCTCCCAGAGTCTCGTCGCGAGCACGCCGGCTACAACATCGGCCCCCACGAAAGCGGACACCCCCGGCAGCAGGGTGATCGGCGCCTCGCCAAGAGCGGCAAGCCCGAGTTCAGTCGTCAACCGAGTCACGCGCTCCAGCAGCACGGGTTCGTAGGGTGCGGTCGCCATTCCCGATGCATCCTCACCCGCGAAGAGGTGGAGCATCGCGGTGTTGCCGCCGACTGTGGCCTCAAGGATGTCGCGTGGAGTCCCTCCGACGCTTGCCAGCAGCTCCTCGGCCAAGCGGTTCAACTCACGCAAGAGGGGCGTCCGCACGGCCTCAGGTCCGTGCGCTTGCGCGTAGCCGATGCGCGACAGCACATCGTGCCCGAACGCCCGCTGGGGGTTGAGGGCCGATACGGTCGCAAGCTCATCGCCGCTGCGAAGGTCCACGAGCGAAGCGACGAGCGTCGTAGTGCCGAGGTCCAGGGCAAGCCCGAAGGGTGCACCCTGGGGCGGCAGGCCCCGCGCCTCGGGCGGCTCCACTTCGAACTCGAACGCCGGGTGAGTCTCGACGACGCGCAACTCCCCGGCCGAAGGTGTCCAGACGCGCACGTCACCCACGACTCGCGCGCGACACGCTAGGCGCCAACCCCCCGCGACTCGATCCTCACCGAGCAGCTCGATCTCGTCCCGGGTAGCGGGAGATAGGTCACCGCTTGCGCGCACACCGCACCTGCCGCAGAGCCCGTCGCCGCCGCAAGGAGCATCGATGGTCGCGTCGCTGTCGCGTGCGGCTTGCAGCAACGTCGTTCCCGGCGCGACATCGATCGCGCCACCGGTAGGCTCGAACGTTACGAACGGCGTCATACCACCAGAATACGCGAGCGCCGACCGTTACGGTCGGCGCTTCGCGAAAGGAGGAGGAAGGATGGTGCGGCTACGGACGCGGTGGACTCCAATGACGTCCCGGAGGGGCCGCGTCCGCTCCCCACTCAGGATCGGGCAGAGCGCCCGCACGAGGACCCCGTCGCTCGCCCGACCAGGATCCAGCGTTAGGACAGCCTTCGCCCCGGATGTCACGCTTTCCGTCCCGCGCGAACCCACGGCTTGGCATGCCGGGACCGCCGAGCCTCTCGCCCTGAGCGAAAGGCGCTGCAAGCCGGGCGTGCGGAGCGAGGTTGCCGCGGACGACGTCTCTGAGGATCGACGGCGCTGCCACCACGGCGCCGCCCATCACGAAGCCCGCGACCAAGGAACTCGCTATCGCCAAACCCAGCTGTGCTCTCGTGTCCACTCGCAATACCTCCGCGACTTCTCGCCCGGGTGCGTCTCCCAGGGCACTGTGTCTGATACCACAATGCCCTGCTCGGGTGGAGGGAGCGTGAATGGGGGGTGGAGAACTCGTGGAGATGCGGCCGACACGAACGCCACCGCGTGCAGGCAGCTAGACGGCCGTCGACCGCGTGCGCGCGACGACCTGCGTCCGCAGCTCCTCGAGCGTGACCGAGCGAAGCTCGTCCGCGATTACTTCGTCAAGACGGCCCCACACTAGATGAGTGGGGCACCAGCCCGAGCGGTCGCACACGTCAGGGCGCACGGTGCACTCGCTCATGCACATCTGGGGCTCGATGGCGGACACGATCTCCCAGAGCGTGATTCGCGATGCCGGCCGAGCCAGTTCGACGCCGCCGCCGATGCCGCGCCTGGAAACCAGCAGGCCGTTGGCCACAAGTTCGGTAATGATCGCGCGGGCGAACTCATACGGCATGCCGCCTTCGTCGGCGATCTCGCGCGCGGTGGCGCGTCCGGCGTAGTCGAGCCTCGCCAGTTCGAACATGATGCGGATGGCGTAGTCCGTACGTTTGGTGATCGGCAAGACGTTCCCTCCCGCAGGCTTTCGGGAAAGGTTAGGGCCGTCTAGCCCGCTCGTCAATGCGGTCTCGGCGCTCGGCTATTCGCTCTTGGCCACGGGCGTCCGTGCGGGGCCGAGCGGCAGAGTGACCTCCATGCCCCCCTCGGCAGTCCAGACGCCTTGGACGATACGGGCGCGACCGGCGTGCTTGCCGTCGTACATCAGCTGGTCTGCCAGGTGAATCATGTCATCGAACGAGTGCGGCGTGTCGAGGAATGTCACCACGCCCACCGACTGCGTGACCGGCCACTTGCCGTCGACGGCCTCCTTGAGCGCGGTGTTCGTCTTCTCGAGGATGGCCCTCGCCCCATCGACGTCGGTGTCGGGCAGGAGGATGCCGAACTCGTCGCCGCCGACCCGCGCTAGCAGATCGGTCGCACGCAATCGGGAACGCAGTGCCTGCGCTACCGTGCGCAGCAGCGTGTCTCCCGCCTTGTGACCGAGGCTGTCGTTCACGCGCTTGAAGTCATCGAGATCGATGTAGGCGATAGTAAGAGGCCGACCGGTACGACGGAGATCGGCTATACAGTAGTCGGCGTGCTCCTCGAAGCGCCTGACGTTCGCGATCTCGGTGAGCGGGTCCGTTCGTCCGAGCAGCCGCTCCCTTCGCAGCGAGTGCTGCAGCCTGCTCGCGAGTTCGATCGTGAGCATGAAGAACATCAGCCGTACCAGCGTGTTCCAATACGGGATCCACGCCGAAGAATAGACTCGGCCAGTGGTCAGCTCGAAATAGAGCCATACAGCCGATGAGGTCACCGCCGCCGCGACTGCCACCCGCTTGCGAACAAACCACGCTGCGAAAAGGACCGGTGCGAGGTAGAAGACGGAGAAGCTGACTTCGCCGCCGGTCAGGCTATCGAGGAGGGCGACGCCGACGACAAGCGCGTAGGTGAGAAGCAGCCTCACCCACGCAGGCCACGAGCGGATACGGTAAGCCGAAGAACGCCTCCGAACCATCTTGCCGGTTCCTCTGTCTGGCACCTTCGGACGGGCCTTTCTGTCGCATTGATCCGCTCATCGCGACTCCTGCTCGGATCCGTTCTCCGCGCGCAAGTCGCCG
>JBBILP010000033.1:0-9594 GCA_037444885.1 Actinomycetota bacterium
CGTTCGAGCGCGGGCAGCGACCTGCCCTCGCCCGCGATCACGAACACGATGTCGTCGCGTCCGCGGTCGAGGAGGATTCTGGCCGCTTGCGGCACGCTGTCTTCCACAGCGGTCGAGGGGCTGAGCGCGCCGGTGTATCCGACCACGAACTTGTGACCCAGACCGAGGCGCTTCACGAGCGCGGGGTCCCTGCGGCCGGGGTGGAACAGATCGAGGTCCGCGCAGTTCGGAACCATGTGGACCTTGGCCGGATCCGTGCCCTCGGCTATCACGCCGGCGACCATGCCCGGCGATAGGGCGATCACGGCGTCCGCATGCCGGTAGAGGAATCGCTCCACTCGCTTCGCGACGAGTGCGATCGGACTCCTTCGGGAGAGCACCCCCATCTGGATCGCCGCTTCCGGCCATAGGTCGCGTACCTCGAAGACGAACGGTCTGCGACGCAAGAACGCGACGAACCAGCCGGGTATGCCCACGGTCAGTGGCGTGGAGGTCGCCAGTACCACGTCGATCGGCCCGCTTCTGAGCGCGAGCCACGTGGCCCCCAGCATGAAGAGGGAGAACGACCAAAGGCGTCGCCAGTAGCCCATGTAGTTGCTGTACGAGACGCGTACCGAGCGCACGTCGATGCCATCGACGTCGCGACGGACGAACGTGGACTTCGCGAAGTCTTCTCCGAGTCGCGAATTGCCGGTCACCATGACGACCTCGTGCCCGGCTTCCAGCATCCTGCGGGCGAACTCGTAAGAGCGAATCTGGCCGTGCTCGCTGTCCCGGGTGGCGAAGTACTGGTGGATGTAGAGGATGCGCACCTGGTGAGACCCGCCTAGCGTGAGCGATGGGCGCCGTCGCGACCGACCGCCATGTAGGTGAGGCCGGCTGCGGTGATGACAGCTGGGTCGAGGGCGTTGCGGCCGTCGAAGATGATCGCCGGTTCGGACATCATCGATCTCGCGCGAGGCCAGTCGAGGTTGCGAAGCGAGTCCCACTCGGTCACCAGAACGGCGGCCGACGCACCCTCGAGCGCCTGCCACACGTCCGTCGCGCGACGCGAGTCGGGCAGATTCGTCTCGCGGGCCACCGGGTCGTACGTCCAGACCTCGGCGCCCTCCTCCAGAAGCAGGGGGACGATGTCGAGCGCGGGTGACTCGCGCACGTCATCGGTATCGGGCTTGAAGGCCAGGCCGAGTATGGCGATCTTTCGGCGGTAAAGATCGGGAATCGCCCGGGCCAGGTGTATCACCGGCAGCAAACGCTGTCGGTTGTTCACATCGATGACCGCCTTGAGCAGGTCGAACTCGTACCCCGCGAGCGTCGAGATGAAGTCCAGCGCGCGAGTGTCCTTGGGGAAGCACGAGCCCCCATACCCGATACCGGCGCGCAGGAACTCCGGGCCGATGCGCTTGTCGAGTCCTACGCCGATGGCGACGTCGTCGATGTTGGCCCCCACGCAATCGCATACGTTCGCGATTTCGTTGATGAACGAGATCTTCGTCGACAGGAAGGCGTTCGAGGCGTACTTGATCGTCTCGGCGCTGGCCACGTCCGTCTCGACGATTCTCGCGTCTATGTCGGCGTATAGATCGCGGAGCGTCTCGAGGTCCCTCGAATCGTCGGCGCCAAGGATGATGCGATCGGTGCCGTACCAGTCGTCGATGGCGCGGCCCTCTCGGAGGAACTCGGGATTCGAGACGTAGCCGATCCTCACGCGCGCGTTCGACGTGTAGCGATGCACCAGTGTGTGCCCGGTTCCGGGCGGAACCGTGGACTTCATGACCAGGGTGAAGGGCTCATCTGCCGCATCGGTGATGTCGCCGAGAACCTGCCTTACGGCCGAGAGGTCGGCTGCGCCGTTGGCCGCCATGGGGGTGCCGACCGCGACGAAGACGATCTCTCGCAGCAACCCGCCCCATCCGGCGTCCGGCGAGTCGAACTGAAGCCGACCCGAGCGCGTTGTCTCGGCGAGCATCTCCTCGATGCCGGGCTCGTAGATAGGGCTAGCGCCGCTTCGGAGCATGTCTATCTTCGCCGAGTCGATGTCGACGCAGATCACGTCGTGCCCCGAGTTCGCCAAGCACACGGCAGTGACCAGGCCTACGTACCCGGCTCCGACGACCGTCACTCGGAATGGCATGTCAAACCTCCGCGTGGTCAGGGTGCGGTGGCGTCGCGCACTTCCCCGGCGCGAGCAGCGAGAATGAACGTCGTACAGGGTATCACAGGTGCGACATGAGCTCCGTGAATGCGCGGAACATCCAAGCCTGCCCCCATCTGAGGTAGGCGGTGCGGTCGATGCTGTCGGCCCGCAGGATGTAGGCGAAGGAGCCGTCGCTGTTGGACATATGCTCGGCAGTCCAATACGCCGCGTCTATGGCGGACTCCACGGCCTCCGGAAAGGTATCCGACAGGAGCGCCGGGCACAGGACGGACTCGGCGCAGGAGTGGACGTTGAGTGGGTAGGCCCTGCCGGCGAGGTCGAGTGGACGGGAGTTCTCGCCGAAGAAGTGGTCGCGATAGTACCGCCACCCTCTCTCGAGCGCTTCACTCGCGCCTTCAACGCCACCCTTCGCGTACGCATGCAGCGACCTGAGGACGAAGCCGGTGTGGTAGTTGTCGATGTGGCTGCCGTGCCGCTGCCCGGGACCCCAGTACTCGAACGAGCCGTCTTCCCCTTGGTCAGCGAGGGTGTAGCGCAGGACGCGGACGGCGAGGTCGCTCCAGTCCTCGCGCTCGAACTCCCGTCCCGCGCGCAGCAAGTACTCACCTGCCATGAGGCTGGCGTTGTGTACTCGGAAGTCATCGACCGGCGTGTAGCTGAGGCACACGGACCCGTCTGGTGCCTCGTAGCGGTTCAGTCCCTCGGAGAGGAAGATGGCGGCCTCCCTAGCGGCTCGGAGGCTATGCCTGTCGCCGGTGCGCAGCGCGTGATCGAGCAGCGACTGCGCACAGGTGGAAGTCACCACCGCCGAAGGAGTACCTCGGGGTATGAACACCCGCGATTGCCAGTCGAAGGGGTAGCCCCAGGAGGTGCCTGGATAGCCGCGCGACGGGTTGTTCACAAGCCAGGCCGCCAGCTCGGACGACATCTCCGGCCCCCTCGCGTCGCCGAGATCGCCCACACGATGCCACGCCGCTATGAGCAGCCCGACGCCCTTTGCGTTGATCGTCGGCGAGACGCCGAGGAGCCGACGAGTGGGGACAGGCCACCTGTTCGCCGCGCTCGACAGAGCACGCGCCAGCAGCGGCGTGGGCCGCAGCCCCTTGCGCGGAACGCCGGCCAGCTGGACGAACAGAGGATGCCCGAGCAGGTCGTAGGGGTCGTAGCCCGCGCTACCATTCGTCGCGATCCAGTCGGCCAGTCGCCTGTTGGCCAGGCAGACGCGCTCTATCCTGTCATCGCGAGATGTCGTTTGCCCGGTCATTGGCTCTCGGACCTGCCTGCTTGCCTGCCGCTGGCGTTCAGCGCTACCGCCTCCCCGTATGCGGAGGCCACCTCTTCAGCTACCACCGCCGAGTCGAATCGCCCGATCGCGTCCATCGCCGCGCTCGATCGAGCGCGGGCCTCGGCCGGATGCTCCAGCACGTCGATGATCGCACGGGCGATGGCGGGGACATCCTCGGTATCCACAAGCGTACCGTATGTGCCGTCATCAAGCAGTTCCTCGGGTCCGCCGGAGCGTGTCGCCACCACCGGCAAACCCGCCGCCAGCGCCTCCACGACCACCCGAGACTGCCCCTCACGAATGCGGCTGGGCAGCACCAGTACGCTGGCCGAGTGAAGCCACGCCGCGACCTCGGCGGATCCGGTGGCCTCGGACGTCACGTACGCCGAAGTGTCGAGGCCGGCGCCGCGCACTATCTCCTCGGCTGACACGTCGATCGTCGGCCCGACCAAGGCGAGGCGGGCGCTGGGCGAATGCGCCCGCACTTCGCGCATGGCGGACGCGAGGTCCTCGACGCCCTTCGAGCGCGCAAGCCAGCCGAGGTAGAGCACGAGCGGAGCGGCGGATGACGAGGCGGTCGGTGCCCCCGGCTCGGATCGCCGCAGCGCCGCTGGTGTCGCTTGCGATCCGCCGTGCGGCGGCGAGCGAAACGCGTCAAGGTCGATCGGGTTCGGGATGACGCGGCCCCTAACCCCGGGCACGAGGTCGCGCACGCGTTCGCATACGTCTCGTGAGACGCACACGACTACGTCGGAGCTTCTGAGGTGCTCCGAGGCGAGCTCTTTGAGCGTTGACGACTCGGCCCGGAACGCCGAGAGGCTGTGAAGTGTGATGACCGATGGTAGGTCGTCCACGCCCGCGAGTCTCGCGTACAGCGGGCGCAGCTCGGCGTGGTGGAAGTGGATGACGTCGGGCCGGAAGTCACGCACGGCCTCGGCGATGCCGAGCACCTGCGAGAGCGCCAAGGCGGGTCGCTGACCTGCCGCCATGAGGAGATTGGCGGCGGACAGGGTCCTGAGCGCCGCTCGCGAGAAGGCGCGCAGTGCGCACGCGCCCCGGAGGGGTGTGGGGGCGTACATCGGGCCCCACGGAGCATCGCGTCTGCCAGGGCAGGCTCGAGTGTTGCCCGCGAACACGGCGACGGCGGTTCCGGCGTGGGCGAGTGCACGAGCGAGCACGGAGACGTGCGCCGCCACTCCTCCCGAGGTCGTGCCGCCGTCCTCGGGCATGACGGGACCCACGATCAGCACTCGTATCGACGGAGCCGACATGCTCGCCTATGCGAGGTAGGGCGACATGTCGATCGTGCGAGCAGCGCCGGTCCGCGCCGATTCGATGGCCTCCAGTGCCACCAGCGTTCCCCGGATGCCATCAGACAGACCCATGCCGAGGGTCGCTTTGCCCTGGACCGCTCTCACGAACTCCTCCAGACAAGCGGCGTGGCCCTTGTCGATCTGCTTCGTGACGAGGTCGCCACCGCCGGGGAAGCCGACCGCGATGGTTTGCCGAAAGTCCTCGATCGCGATGACCGTCTTGTCGCAGAAGATCTCGACGCGCTCCTTGGGAAATCCCACATCGCCGTTCCCCGCGTACTGGACGACGCCCACCGACCCGTCCTCGAATTCGAGCGTGACCGCCAGGTTGTCGAGCGGGTCGTACTCCGGGCCGAGCTTGCCGAGCGCCGCCGAGAACACCCGTATCGGCTCGCACTCGGCGAAATGCGCGAGCAGATCGAAGAAGTGGCACGCCTCCCCGAGGATTCGCCCGCCGCCCGCGACCGGGTCGAACACCCAGTGCTCTAGACCCTTGAAGCCGGCGTTGATGCGGTAGTTCATCATCTTCGGTCCGCGTCGCGCCGCCAGGAGCTTCTTCGCGTGAAGCGTGTGCGGCGAGTATCGGCGGTTGAAGCCGACGGTCACGAGCACCCCCGACTCGCGGACGGCCTGCTGGATCGCCATGCACTCGGCTTCCGTCATGGCGAGAGGCTTCTCGACGAAGACGTGCTTGCCGGCGTTCGCGGCGGCCATCGTGAGAGGTGCGTGCGTGTCATGCCGAGTCGTGATGAGCACGGCGTCGATGTGCGGATCGTGCAGCATCTCGTCGACGTCGGTCGTTGCGTAAGCGGCGCCGGCACGCTTGGCCGCCGTGGTGGCGGCAGGCCCGCGCCTCCCGACCACGGCTCGGAGCGAGGCGCCATCTATGCGGGCGAGGTTCGGGATGTGCACGGCCTTCGCGAACGAGCCCGCTCCTATCAGGCCGAAGTGCACCTCGCCCGCGGTCGGCTTGACTTCCGACACCTGAGTTACCCTCGACGGTCGCATTGCGGGTACGGCTTCGTCCTCGTAGTAGCGGAGCAGTGCGGCGACCGCTGGGCCTTTGGCCGAGAGAGCCGATGCGTAGGCCTCCTCGGCTGCGTCTATGTCGAAGACGCCCATCACTAGGGCGTCGAGGGAGACCTTGCCGTCGGCGACGAGTTCGAGGAAAGCCGACATGTTGCGGTTCTCGGTCCAGCGAACATAGGCGATGGGATAGTCGACGCCGTCCTCTTCATACGTCGGGTCGTATCTGCCGGGACCGTACGAACGCGAGATCAGGAAGTCCTGCTCGCGGTTGTAGAAGGTCTTTCTTTCGAGATCCATGCCGACGGCGCCGACCACGACCACCCTGCCGCGCTCGCGGGTCATCTCGAACGCCTGGTTGACGATCTCGCTGCCGGGGGCGCCGGCGAAGATGATGGCGGCGTCGAGGCCGACCCCGTCGCTGATCTCGGCGGCCGCGCTCACGGGGTCGCGCTCGGCGGAGTCACAGCCGGCCTTGGCGCCGGTCGCCAGGGCGAGAGCGACGCGTGAACCATCAAGGTCGATGCCGAGAACGCGCCCGCCGGCGGCCGTCGCGATCTGACTGCCCAGCTGCCCCAGCAACCCGAGGCCGACCACGCCCACTCGATCACCCAAGGTCACCTCGGCGCGACGCACGCCCTGCATCGCGATGGCCCCGAGCGTCACGAACGCTGCGTCTCGCATGGAAACGCCGTCCGGAACCGGGACGACGAGGTTGGTGGGAACAACTACGTACTCGGCGTGCACCGCGTACCCGCCGCCCGCGCACGCCACGCGGTCGCCGACGGAGAGTCCGCGCACCTTCTCGCCGACCTCGGTGACTACGCCGGACACACTGTAGCCGAGAGGATCGAGATCGCGTGTGCCCCCGTCGACCGCCTTGGCTGTGGCCTGGACGCCGTCGGATACGAGCTTCTTCGCCGCCTTGAGAACCAGCGCCGGGTCGTCGAGCACGCGCTCCAGCGGTTTGCGCGACGTGCGGGCGGCGCTCTTGACGCCCGCACCTTCGGTTCCGGTGCTGATCAGTGAATAGGAGACGCGAACGAGCACCTCACCCGGGCCGGGGGAGGGTGCCGGGACCTCCTCGATGCGAACGCCCGATGGACCCCCGAGGAACACCTGCTTCATGGAGCGTGAGACCTCCCTGTGGCCCCCGGATCGCGATTGGCGGGAGCGCGCGGCGTACAACTGGCCGGATTCTATCGCAATGTGAGCTTGCGTACCGCTTTCGAGGCGACCTCAAGGACCCATTCCCGCTCGTCGGCCCTCAGTCCGCCGAACAAGAGCAGGAGTATCGCGTACGCGCCCAGACCCGATGCGGCTTGTGCCACCAGAAGCCAGGGGGAGTGCCCCGCCCCCGGGAAGGCGAAGTGCAGCAGGGTCCACATGCCGAGAGCCGCCGCCAACGCTTTGGCAAGGTCGAGCCAGGGCAGCTTCCAAGCCATGTACGGTCGGCTGCGGTACCACGTCAGCGCGAGCAGCAGGATGTAGGATGCCAGCGTGTCGTAGGCGGCGGCCATGTAGCCGAAGCGCGGTACGAGCGCCAGGTTCGCGCCGACGTTGAATGCCGCCGCGATCAGCGTGTTGCCCATGATGATCGTCGTGCGCTTGTGGAGCGCCACTCCCTGCCCGGCTATCTGGGTTAGGCCGTACGCGGTCACCCCGGCCGCGACTATCGGCAAGACCGGGTACGCAGCCCGATACGCCTCTCCCGTGAAGACGTTCATGAAGTCGCGAGCTACCGCGACTAGCCCGAAGAGCAGCGGGAAGGTCGCCATCGCGTAGTAGCGGGTGAACTGGGTCTGCACCTTCTCGGCGAGGTGCTGGCCCTCCTTCTCGAATGTCTGGATCACCACGGGACCCATCGTCATCATCAGCGGCATTATGAGCAGCTGCATGATCTTGTCGCCGAGGCCATAGGCCACCGAGTAGAGACCGACCTCGGCGCTGGACCTCAAGGCGCCTATGACGTAGCGATCCGCCAACACAAGTGCCCAGGAGGAAACCGCGGTGGCGATCATCGGGAAGCCGTAGTGCGCGTATTCGCGCAATAGAGAGCGACGCACGTGCCTCGGCGAGAGCGAGCCCTCATGGCGAATGCGCGACAGTGCCAGTGGCAGGACGATGGCGTTGCCGAGCACCGCCCCGGCCAGAATCCCCTGCGCGCCCCATCTCGGGACGACCACGAGGAAGACGGCGATCGCCGTTGTCAGGAGCGTGACCGAAACCGAGAGCAGGGAGAAAGCCGCAGCCTTGTTCGCCGCGCGCAGCTCTTGGAGGTGCACGGTCACAAGTTGGTTGATGACGAGCGCCGCCAGGCCGATGGGCGCCAGTCGGACCACGCCCGCAGGCAAATACGCGCGAGCCAGCCACACCGCGACGCCGGCGGTCATAGCCACTATGGCGAGCGAGGACACCGATGCCCACAGCGTCGTGGCGGTGTACTCGTCGAGGCGGCCCTCCTTCTCGGCTGGCCAGTAGAACCGCATCGCCGAGGTTGCCAGCCAGGCCGCACCCAAGGTAGCCAGCAGGGAGGTCGCGGATTGTACTAGGAAGAAGTCGCCGTAATCGGCGGTGGCGATGGCCCTCGTGAACACCGGCACGGTGATAAGTGAGGTGAGCGCTGGGACGAAGCGCACGGGGAAGTACTTGATCGCGTCGGAGCCGGCGCCCCGCAAGATCTTTTTGAGCATGTGCCTATTGTGACCTAGCTTCGACCGGTCCGCCCGCTGCGCGCCGCCAATCTGTCATAGAGGTCCGCAAGGACGACGCCGTCGACCTCCAGGTTGTAGCGGTCGAGGACGGCGGCGCGTCCCGCAGCCCCCGCGGACGCAGCGCGACCGGGATCGGCGAGGAGAAGCGCCTTCGACGCAAGATCGTGTGCGTTGCCAGACGCAAACACCTCTCCAGCACCGGTCTCTCGAACTATTCGGGCGAGGGGGGCGCAATCGCTCACAAGCACTGGGCGCGCGTACGCCATGTACTGGAAGAGCTTGTGCGGGATGGTCGCGTCGGTGTGTGGCGAGCGATGGTGTGGAACGAGCGCGACCGTGGACTCGGCGATGTGCGACATCGCCTCATCGCGGGAGAGCCATCCCGCGAACGTCACCGATTCAGCCACGCTGAGATCGGCGACCAGGGTGCGCAGGGCATCCATAGCGTCGCCGTCCCCTACGATCGTCAGGTGCGCTGTCGGCTGCTCGCGCAGAATCTCCGGCATTGCGCGCACGGCTGTGTCCAGTCCGCGGTGCTGTGCGACGCCGCCGACGTACACCATGCGCAACGCTTCCCACGTCGGCGCGGGAGTAGGGAGTGCCGCTAGCTCCCGCGATTCCGTGTTCCCGAAGACGACGATCTTCGCGGGGTCGGCGCCGTCCGCGATCAGCCGGTCCTTGGCCTCCCCGACCACGACGATCACCGCGTCCGCGTGGCGGACGGCCCATCGCTCGAGGCGCGATGCTCGCGTCGGTGAGAGCAGCATGCGGTCTATCGCACGCCGCTTCCACAGGGCGAGAGCAGCGGGGTGGTTCTCGTGCAAGTCGATCACCACTGGGACTCCGGCCTCTCGCGCCGCCTTGATACCGCACTTCGCGTACGGAAGGTCGTGGACGTGTATCGCGCCGGCATGGTGGGCCTGCACGAGATCGACCATCGCTCTGCGCCAGGACGGCGAGTCCAGCGTAAGGAGGTAGATGAGCGAGTCCAACCGGCGTCGCAGCGAGCTGGAGGGATGCACGCGATGACGTACGGCCTGAGCGTGACCGACCGTCTCTATCTCCGCCTGACCTGGTTCACGTCGGCAAAGGACGCTG